>NZ_JBHXKA010000165.1:0-15118 GCF_042722885.1 Streptomyces sp. NPDC058401 | reverse complement strand
CCCCAGGGGCCCGGGCGCAGCCCGGTGCCCCGCTTGCAGCCCGTCCGGCGTTTGAGGACCGGGTCCGGGCTGGCCCGGGGAACGGTGGAAGGGCGGGTCGGGGACTTCGCCCCGCGCAGCGGCAAGGGTTGCTGCTGGGAGCTTTGGCCCGCGCAGCGGCTAGAGGTGCCGCGGGGACGTTGCCCCGCGTAGCGGCCGGAGGTGCTGCGGGGACTTCGCCCCGGGCAGCGGCCGGAGGTGCTTCGGGGGCGTTGCCCCGCGTAGCGGGCAGGGGGCTGCGGGGGCTTCGCCTCGCGCAGCGGCCCGGCGGCCGTCACGGCTGGTGCGGAGGCAGGTGGCGGGGGCGGGCCCGGGGCCGATTGACGGCCTTGGTCAACCGGCGCGCGCAGCCCCCGCCCCCAGGCCCAGGGTGGACGCATGACCGCGATCGAGCAGTACCTCGTCGATACTTACCGGGCAACACAGCACGGCACCCCGACACCCCCGCCCCCGGGCCGCGACGATGTCGTAGTCCTTCGTGCGGCCCGCACCTACGGACAGTTCCGGGCCGTCCTGGACGGCGCCGCCCCGGGCTGCCACCCCTGGCGCGCGGCCCTCCACCGGCTGACCCGCCGGCGCCTCGTCTGACCGCCCGCCCGGCCGGGCTACAGGCGGGCCACGAAGCCCGCCACCGCGGTGGCGACGTCGGCTTGCGTCCAGGCCAGCCCCGGCCGGGTGACCTCGAGTTCCGTCACGGACAGGCCGGGCGGCCCGTCGGGGGACCAGCGGCGGAACAGGACCGTGCCCGTCTCCTCCGCCAGGCGGACGCCCGCCTCGGTGAGGCGGTCCGCGTCGTACGGGAGCCATACCTGGAACTGGTGGGTGTGCGGGACCTCCGGGTGGACCCGGAACCAGGGCACCTCCGGAGCCGCGGCGAGCGCCGAGGCCAGGGCGGACGCCACCGAACGCGCCTTGGCCACGTAGGAGGGGAGCTGTGGCAGTTCCCGTTCCAGCCCGGCCAGGGCGGAGAGCGCGGCCGGGAACTGGCGGAAGATCTGGCCCCCGTACCGGTGCCGCCAGACCTTCGTCTCCGCCACGAGCGAGGCGGATCCTGCGAGGGCGGCCCCGCTGAGGCCCCCGAGGGATTTGTAGAAGGAGACGTACACGGAGTCCGCCAGCCCGGCGATCTCCGGCAGCGGCCGGCCGAAGTGGACCGTCGACTCCCACAGCCGGGCGCCGTCGAAGTGGACCACCGCGTCCCGTTCCCGGGCGGCGTCCACCAGGGCCGACAGCTCCTCCCAGGTCGGGAGCAGGAAGCCCGCGTCCCGCAGCGGAAGCTCCAGCATCAGCGTCCCGAAGGGCTCCGGCATTTCGGCGAGCTCGGTGGCGGTCGGCTGGCGCGGTTCGCCCGTCGGGTGGACGGTGCGCAGCCCCGAGACGACCGATACCGCGCCGCCCTCCCAGCGCTCCGGGTGGCTCATGGGGTGCAGGGCGACCACCGGGTTCCCGGTCCGGCCGGCCCAGCAGCGCAGGGCGACCTGCTGGGCCATGGTCCCGGTCGGGAAGAACGCCGCGTCCTCGGTGCCGAGCAGCTCCGCGACCCGCCGCTCCAGCCGCTCCACGACGCCGTTGCCGTAGATGTCGCCGGGCTCGTCGGGGTCCGGGGCCAGCCCGGCCAACTCCGCCAGCAGCTCGCCGACCGTGGCCTCGCGCAGACTGTCCGACAGCTTCCGCCGGGCCGCCCGCCCCGCAACCACCATCCGCGCCGCCACCGCATCCGCAGCCTCCTCGGCGACCTCCTGCTGGGCGGCCTGCTGCTGGGCGGCCTGCTGCTGGGCGGCCTGCTGGTCGGCCTGGTCGGCCTCGCCGGCGTCCCGCTGCGCGCCGCCTTCTGCGTCCCGCTGCGCGCCGCCTTCTGCGTCCCGCTGCGCGTCGCCTTCTGCGTCCCGCTGCGCGTCGCCTTCTGCGTCCCGCCCAGCGCCGCCTTCCGCGGCACGCTTCGCGCCGCCATCTGCGTCCCGCTCCGCGCCGTCTTCTGCGGCACGCTTCGCGCCGCCATCTGCGTCCCGCCCAGCGCCGCCCTCCGCGTCACGCCCCGCGCCGGATGCCGGGCCCCGGGCCGCCCGCGTGCCCGTCACCCGCCCGGCCGCCTGCTCCCCGGTCCCGTCGGGGGACCGCTCGGCGCCCGGGCTCGCGCCTGCGGCCCGTTCGGCTGCCAAGTCCGGTTCCGCGATCCGCTCCGCGCCCGCAGCCCGTTCCGCCGCTGCGTCCGGTTCCGCGATCCGCTGCACGCCCGGGTTCCCGCCCGGGCTCGCGGCCGGCTCCGCTTGGACGTCCGAGCCCCGTTCCGGGCCCGTGGCCGGCCCCGTACGCCCGTCCCGTTCCGCCCCCGGGGCCGGTTCCGCCCCTGTGACCCGTTCCGCGGCACCCGCGGCACCCGAGGCACCCGCGGCACCCGCGGCACCCGCACCCGCGCCCGCACCCGCGGCACCCGCGGCACCCGCACCCGCACCCGCGGCACCCGCACCCGCACCCGCGGCACCCGCACCCGCGGTACCCGCGGCACCCGCACCCGCGGCACCCGCACCCGCACCCGCGGTACCCGCGGCGGCCGCGGTCACCGCCCGCTCCGTGTCCTGGTTCATCCCCCGATCATCGCCGACCGGCCCGCACACCAGCAGCTAGCATGGCGACGTATCGTCCGGTACCCCCCGCGGACCGGAACGGAGCGGAAGGCCTCCCCGCGTGAACACAGCCCCCCAGGCGGAGCGCCCCGCCCGGCTCTCCGTCGGTGTCGTCGGAGCCGGCCGGGTCGGACCGGCGCTGGCCTGCGCACTGCAGCAGACCGGGCACCGCCCCGTCGCCGTCTCCGGGGTCTCCGACGCCTCGCGGCGCCGGGCCGAGCGGATGCTGCCCGGCGTGCCGGTGGTGTCCCCCGCCCAGGTCTTCCAGGCCTCCGACCTCGTGCTGCTGACCGTCCCCGACGACGCCCTGCCGTCCTTGGTGGAGGGCCTCGCCGAGACCGGTGCGGTCCGTCCCGGGCAGCTCCTCGTGCACACTTCCGGGCGGTACGGGGTCTCCGTGCTGGACCCCGCGCGCCGGGCGGGCGCGCTCCCGCTGGCCCTGCACCCCGCGATGACGTTCACCGGCACCGAGGTCGACGTGCAGCGCCTCGCGGGCTGCTCCTTCGGGGTGACCGCCCCCGACGAGCTGCGGCTCGCCGCCGAGGCCCTGGTCATCGAGATGGGCGGGGAGCCCGAGTGGATCGCCGAGGTGAACCGCCCGCTCTACCACGCGGCCCTCGCGCTGGGTGCGAACCACCTGGTCACCCTGGTCGCCCAGTCGATGGAGCTGTTGGGCAAGGCGGGCGTAGAACACCCCGCCCGGATGCTCGGCCCGCTCCTCGGCGCGGCCCTCGACAACGCCCTGCGCTCCGGTGACGGCGCCCTGACCGGCCCGGTGGCCCGCGGTGACGCCGGTACCGTCGCCGCGCACGTATCGGAGCTGCGCAAGCACGCCCCGGGCACCGTGGCCGGGTACCTCGCGATGGCCCGTACGACCGCCGACCGCGCGCTCGCGCACGGCCTGCTCAAGCCCGAACTGGCCGAGGACCTCCTCGGTGTGCTCGCCGACGGCGCGAACGACATCAATCCGGGCCACCCCGGCCACCCCGGCCACCCCGGCCCCGAGGGAACCGAAGGCGGCGGCGACCTGTGATCCTCCTCGACACCGCGGACGCCCTGCACCGCCTGCCCCGCGCCACGGCCACCGAAGCCACCGGTGCCGCCGCCGCCACCGACGGCCGCCGCGCCGTCGTCATGACCATGGGCGCCCTCCACGAGGGCCACGCCACCCTGGTCCGTACCGCCCGCGAGCACGTCGGTGCCACCGGCCAGGTCGTGGTCACCGTCTTCGTCAACCCCCTCCAGTTCGGGGCGAACGAGGACCTCGACCGCTACCCCCGCACCCTCGACGCCGACCTGGCGATCGCCGAAGCCGCCGGCGCCGACGCCGTGTTCGCCCCGGCCGTCGGCGAGGTCTACCCCGGCGGCGACCCCCAGGTCCGGATCACCGCCGGCCCGATGGGCGGCCGCCTCGAAGGCGCCACCCGCCCCGGCCACTTCGACGGCATGCTGACCGTCGTCGCCAAGCTGCTCCACCTCACCCGCCCCGACCTGGCCTTCTTCGGCCAGAAGGATGCGCAGCAACTGGCTTTGATCCGGCGGATGGTGACCGACCTGAACTTCCCGGTGGAGGTGGTCGGCGTACCGACCGTCCGCGAGCCGGACGGGCTGGCGCTGTCCTCCCGCAACCGTTACCTCTCCGCCAAGGAGCGCGGCACCGCCCTCGCGCTGTCCCGCGCCCTGTTCGCCGGCCGCGACCGCCTCGCCGCGCAGTCCGCCCTGCGCGCCCGCGCCGAGGCCCAGGCCCCGCCGGCCGGGGACGAGCGGGCCTCCGGCCTGGCGCGGCTCGGCGAGATCCGTGCCTCCGCCGACGCGCACGCCGTCGCCGCGGCGGGCGCCGGACTGCCGGAGGCCGTACGGGCCGCCGCGCGGCACGTCCTGGAGGAGGCGGGCCGTCACGAGCCGCCGCTCGTCCTGGACTACCTGGCGCTGGTGGACCCCCAGGACTTCACCGAGGCCGGCCACGGCTTCACCGGTCAGGCCGTGCTGGCCGTCGCCGCGAAGGTGGGCGCGACCCGGCTGATCGACAACATCCCATTGGAGTTCGGAGCACAACCGTGAGCACCCCAGGCAGAGTCCCCGCAGCAGCGGGCACCAGCACCGGCATACGGCTCCACGCCCCGGCGCCCGGCTGGTCCGTGGACGCCGATGTCGTGGTCGTCGGGTCCGGAGTCGCCGGACTGACCGCCGCGCTGCGCTGCGCGGCCGCGGGCCGACGTACCGTCGTGGTCACCAAGGCCCGCCTCGACGACGGCTCCACCCGCTGGGCCCAGGGCGGCATCGCCGCCGCCCTCGGCGACGGGGACACCCCCGAGCAGCACCTCGACGACACCCTGGTCGCGGGCGCCGGCCTGTGCGACGAGGCCGCCGTCCGGCTCCTGGTCACCGAGGGACCCGACGCCGTGCGCCGCCTCATCGCGACCGGCGCCGTCTTCGACACCTCCGCCGAGACCGGCGAGATCGAGCTGACCCGCGAGGGCGGCCACCACCGCCGCCGCATCGCGCACGCCGGCGGGGACGCCACCGGCGCCGAGATCTCCCGCGCGCTCGTCGAGGCCGTGCAGGACGCCGGCATCGAGACCGTCGAGAACGCCCTGGTCCTGGACCTGCTCCTGGACGCGCAGGGCCGTACCGCGGGCGTCACCCTGCACGTCATGGGCGAGGGCCAGCACGACGGGGTCGGGGCCGTCCACGCGCCCGCCGTGATCCTCGCGACCGGCGGCATGGGCCAGGTCTTCTCCGCGACCACCAATCCGTCGGTCTCCACCGGCGACGGGGTGGCCCTCGCGCTGCGCGCCGGCGCCGAGGTCTCCGACCTCGAATTCGTCCAGTTCCACCCCACCGTGCTCTTCCTCGGTGCCGACGCCGAGGGCCAGCAGCCCCTGGTGTCGGAGGCCGTCCGCGGCGAGGGCGCGTACCTCGTCGACGCCGGCGGGGTCCGCTTCATGACCGGCCAGCACGAGCTCGCCGAGCTCGCCCCCCGCGACATCGTCGCCAAGGGCATCATGCGCCGCATGCAGGAGCAGGGCACCGAGCACATGTACCTCGACGCCCGGCACTTCGGCGCCGAGATGTGGGAGCAGCGCTTCCCGACCATCCTCGCCGCCTGCCGCTCGCACGGCATCGACCCGGTGACGGAGCCGATCCCCGTCGCCCCGGCCGCGCACTACGCCTCCGGCGGCGTACGGACCGACCTGCACGGCCGCACCACCGTTCCCGGGCTGTACGCCTGCGGCGAGGTCGCCTGCACCGGGGTGCACGGCGCGAACCGGCTGGCCTCCAACTCCCTGCTGGAGGGCCTGGTCTTCGCCGAGCGCATCGCCGACGACATCATCGGGAACCCGCCCGCGGGCACCGGCCCCGGCATCCCCGTCCCGGCCACCGGGCCCCTCCAGCCCGCCGAGGCGCGCTACGAGATCCAGCGCATCATGACCGACGGCGCGGGCGTGCTCCGCTCCGCCGAGTCGCTGAGCCGGGCCGCCGCCGCGCTCGAAGCCCTGTACGCGAGGGCGCTGACGGAGCTGGAGACCCGCGGCAAGACCGCCGTCCCCGGCACCGAGAGCTGGGAAGCCACCAACCTCCTGTGCGTGGCCCGGGTGCTGGTCGCCGCCGCCCAGCGGCGCGCGGAGACCCGCGGCTGCCACTGGCGCGAGGACCACCCCGACCGGGACGACGCCGGCTGGCGGCGCCACCTGGTCGTCCGCCTGTCGGAGACCGAGCGGCGGGCCCTGGTCGTCACCGCCACGGACTCGGCGGACTTCCCCTCGGTACGGGTCCCCTCGAACGCGGACGGCACGGACAGCGCAGACAGCACGGACAGCACAGCCCGCACAGCCCCCACCGACAGCAACGAAAGCCTGGAGCCGTAACCGTGAGCACGCACGAGCACGACCACACCCACGAGCACGCCGAGCTCCCCCTCGTGGGCCAGAGCGAAGCCGGCGGCTGCGGCGACGACTGCGCCTGCGGCGAAGGCGAGGAGTCCGGCCTCGACCCGGCACTCGCCGAACTGCTGGAGGAAGCCGGCCTGGACCCCATCGAGGTCGAGGACATCGCGCACATGGCGCTCTCCGAGGACCTCGACGGCGGGGTCGACGTCACCACCGTCGCCACCGTCCCCGAAGAGGCCGAGGCGATCGCCGACTTCGTCGCCCGCGAGGACGGCGTCGTGGCCGGCCTGCGCATCGCCGAGGCCGTGTTCTCGGTGGTCTGCACCGAGTCCTTCGAGGTCGAGCGGCACGCGGAGGACGGCGACAGCGTCAAGGCCGGTGACGTCCTCCTGTCGGTGCGCTCGCGCACCCGGGACCTGCTGACCGCCGAGCGCAGCGCCCTGAACATCGTGTGCCGCCTGTCGGGCGTCGCGACGGCCACCCGCCGCTGGGCCGAGGTCCTGGAGGGCACCGGCGCCAAGGTCCGCGACACCCGCAAGACCACCCCGGGCCTGCGCTCCCTGGAGAAGTACGCGGTGCGCTGCGGCGGCGGGGTCAACCACCGCATGTCGCTGTCGGACGCGGCGCTGGTCAAGGACAACCACGTGGTCGCGGCCGGCGGGGTCGTCCAGGCCTTCACCGCCGTGCGGGAGGCCTTCCCGGAGGTCCCGATCGAGGTCGAGGTCGACACCCTGGAGCAGGTCGGCGAGGTCCTGGAGGCCGGTGCGGACCTGATCCTGCTCGACAACTTCACCGTGGCGCAGACCGCGGAGGCCGTCGCCCTGGTCGCCGGCCGCGCCACCCTGGAGTCCTCGGGCCGCCTCACCCTGGACACCGCCCGCGCCTACGCCGAGACCGGCGTCGACTTCCTCGCGGTCGGCGCGCTGACCCACTCCTCCCCGATCCTGGACATCGGCCTCGATCTGCGCGAGGCGGTGTAACCGATGCTCCTCACCATCGACGTGGGCAACTCCCATACGGTCCTTGGCCTGTTCGACGGTGACGAGATCGTCGAGCACTGGCGCGTCTCGACCGACCCGCGCCGCACGGCCGACGAGATGGCCGTGCTGATGCAGGGCCTGATGGGCATGCACCCGATGCTCGGCAACGAACTGGGCGACGGCATCCACGGCATCGCGATCTGCTCGACGGTGCCGGCGGTGCTGCACGAGCTCCGCGAGGTGACCCGCCGCTACTACGGGGACGTCCCCGCGG
Organism: Streptomyces sp. NPDC058401; assembly: GCF_042722885.1. Lineage (NCBI taxonomy): Bacteria > Bacillati > Actinomycetota > Actinomycetes > Kitasatosporales > Streptomycetaceae > Streptomyces > Streptomyces sp. NPDC058401. The sequence goes on along the minus strand of NZ_JBHXKA010000165.1, from coordinate 7,311 downwards.
TGATCGTGGAGCCCGGCACCAAGACGGGCGTACCGATCCTGATGGACAACCCGAAGGAGGTCGGCGCCGACCGCATCGTCAACGCGGTCGCCGCCGCCGAGCTCTACGGCGGCCCCGCGATCGTCGTCGACTTCGGTACCGCGACCACCTTCGACGCCGTCTCCGCCAAGGGCGAGTACGTCGGCGGGGTGATCTCCCCGGGCATCGAGATCTCCATGGAGGCCCTCGGCGTACGCGGCGCCCAGCTCCGCAAGATCGAGCTGGCCCGCCCGCGCAACGTCATCGGCAAGTCCACGGTCGAGGCGATGCAGTCGGGCGTGGTCTACGGGTTCGCGGGCCAGGTCGACGGGATCGTGGGCCGCATGGCCAAGGAGCTGGCCGGCCCGAACGGCGTCCCCGACGACGTCCGCGTCATCGCCACCGGCGGCCTGGCCCCGATCGTCCTCGGCGAGGCCGAGGCCATCGACGACCACGAGCCCTGGCTCACCCTGATCGGCCTGCGGCTGGTCTACGAGCGCAACGCGCCCTCCTTCGGCTGACCGGCCGGAGCACGAGCCCGACGGCCCCCGGCCCCCTCCCCAGGAGGCCGGGGGCCGTTTCGCGTCCCGTCCTTACCGCGTCCTGACGCCCGCCATGACAATTTCCCCGGAAATGGCCGGACCACGGCCGTCGCGGGGATAACGTGCCCCACGAGATGTACCGGGAGCCCGTCCCCGGCGCCACAGCGCCAGTGACCGGAGGAGACGCCATGAACGCTCGGCCCGCCTGGCAGAAGTCCTCGTTCTGCGGTGAGGGGGACAACTGCGTGTACGTCAGTGCCGCCCCCGGAACCCTGGTCCGCGTGGCCGACCGCGCCGACCCGGCCCACCTGGTCCTCGCCACCACCCAGGCCGCCTGGGCCGATTTCCTCCGCGTGGTCAAGCAAGCGGACTGACGCTTCTCCCCCTGCGCTGCTCTTCCCGGGCCCTTCCCGCGGGGACACGCGCCCTGAACGTGTCCACTCAAGGGATTTTGTCCGATTAGCGCGTATCTTCGGCCCATGCCCACGCCCTACGGATCCCGCGGCGGCATGGCGTTCGGCGCCGATGAGCTTCACGTGCTCAGGCGTTCGCTCGCTCACGCCCTTCAGTCCTCGACGGCCCCCCTGACGGCCGTCGAGGTCCAGGACTGCCTGCGCCTCGCGGCGTCGGTGGACGACGCGGTCCAGGAGGCGGGGAGGCTCAGAGCCTTCCTCCTCGCCGACCTGGCGCGGTACAGAGCCGCCCTGCCCGGCAGCCTCTCCGGCTACCTGGAGCTGCTCCAGGACGCCCTGGCGGCCGGCTACGAACCGGTGCCGGACGACCTCGCCGCCCTCCGCGCGCTGCGCGCCAACCCGGTGGCCGGCGCGCTGCTGGAGCGGGCCCAGACCATCGCGGAGCGCTCCGTACGCCGCAGGCTGTCCACGGCGCCCGCGCCGCGCACCCGGCTGCTGACCCTCGCGGGCGGCACCGACGCGCGGGGCTCCGAGACCCGCGGCGCCGCCGGCAAGGGCGGCTCCGACAAGGAGGGCGACCCGGCGCGCCCGAAGACCGAGCCGCGCCCCGACGACCGCCCGGCCCGCCCCATCCCGACCCCGGGCGAGGTCTTCCCGCCCCGCCGCAAGCCCACCCCGCCCCCGGAGGCCGGGCGCGCGGTCGGGTAGCTAGGCTGGGGGCATGGACTACGTTTCCGCGCTCGTGCCCCCCTTCGTGATGGCCGTGTTCTTCATCGCGCTCGTCGTGACGATCGTGAAGAGCCAGGGCGGCGCCAACAAGGCCAAGGAGGACGCGGCCGTCGACGCCGTGCTCGCCCGCGCCGAGGCCGCTCAGCAGTCCCAGCCCCAGAAGTAGGCCCCCTCCACGGGGACGGGCGTACGGCTTCCCGGCCGTGCGCCCTTCACTTCGTTGGGGGACCGCTGGATTTTGTTGCGCCTTGCCGCCCGGATAGCCGCGCAATTCACCACAACCCGCACTATCGTGCTGCTGTGCCTCGCCCCTTGGGAGAACTCGAAGACGCAGTCATGACGCGGGTGTGGCAGTGGAACCGCCCGGTCACCGTTCGCGAAGTCCTGGAAGACCTGCAGCAGGAACGGTCCATCGCGTACACCACGGTCATGACCGTTATGGACAATCTTCATCAGAAGGGCTGGGTCCGCCGCGAGGCGGAAGGCCGCGCCTATCGATATACGGCCGTCTCCACCCGGGCCGCTTACTCGGCCGCACTGATGAACGAAGCCTGGTCCACGAGCGACAACCCGGCGGCCGCCCTCGTGGCCTTCTTCGGCATGATGTCGGCGGAACAGCGCGAGGCACTCAGGGACGCCGTACGCATCGTGCAGCCGGCAGAACCCGAAGTCGCGCCGGAACCCGAAGTCGTACCGGCACCCGAAGTCGCGCCGGAACCCGAAGTCGTACCGGCACCCGAAGTCGTACCGGCACCCGAAGTCGCGCCGGAAGCCGAAGTCGCGCCGGAACCCGCAGGACCGCCGGAGTCCGCAGACTCCCCGGCCCCGCCCGCAAGCACCGAAGGCGACTCCGCGGCACCGGGCACCGGTCCGGGGCGATAACGTCCGGGCATGGCTGAGTTTTCCGCTGCACATGCAAAAACAGTGACGATCCGCCGAGCGCGCACCGGTGACGTTCCCGCACTGCGCCGCCTGCTCGACCAGTACGTACAGCAGCGGATCCTGCTGGACAAAGCGCCGGTCGTCCTTTATGAGGACATCCAGGAGTTCTGGGTCGCGGAACGCGACTCCGATGCCCAGGTGGTCGGCTGCGGTGCGCTCCACGTGATGTGGGAAGACCTGGCCGAAGTCCGCACTCTTGCCGTCGACCGCGACTTGAAGGGCGTGGGAGTCGGACATCTGGTGCTCGACAAGTTGCTGGAGACCGCCCGGAGGGTAGGCGTCAGCCGGGTTTTCTGCCTGACCTTCGAAGTGGACTTCTTCGCGAAGCACGGCTTCACCGAGATCGGCGAGACCCCGGTGGACACCGATGTGTACATGGAGCTGCTGCGTTCCTATGACGAGGGTGTCGCCGAGTTCCTCGGTCTCGAACGAGTGAAGCCGAACACCTTGGGCAACAGCCGGATGCTTCTGCACCTCTGATCGATCACTGCGGGGATTTCACAGGACCCTCCGCGCCGGGGCCTATGTCCGAATCGCGCATGTTTCCCGACCCGTTGCGGACCCGAACCCGTGACGGGGGGTTTGTGTTTTCCAGGCAAAAGCGGTTTCCTTTCCGCGTACTGCTTTTCGATGAAAGGAAATCCCGGTGGCACAGAAGGTTCAGGTCCTTCTTGTCGACGACCTCGACGGCGGCGAGGCGGACGAGACGGTGACGTTCGCTCTGGATGGCAAGACCTACGAGATCGACCTCACCACCGCCAACGCTGAAAAGCTCCGCGGGCTGCTCGACCCCTTCACCAAGGGCGGTCGCCGCACCGGTGGCCGTGCCGCGGCGGGTCGTACCAAGGGCGGCCGCGCCGCCGCGACGTCCGGCAACCCGGACACGGCGGAGATCCGCGCCTGGGCCAAGGCCCAGGGCATGAGCGTCAACGATCGCGGCCGCGTGCCGCAGGAGATCCGCGAGGCTTACGAGAACCGGGGCTGACCTCCGGTCGGAACCCCGGTGCCGATGCGATGCGCAGAGGCCGTACGCCGCCGCAACCGCGCCCGGTGGCATTCCGTCGCCGCCGCCGCGACCAGGCGTACGAGACCGGGCCCGGTGGCGCCCGCGCCACGACCTGGCCCGGAGCCCTGCCCCGCAGCGGGCAGGGCGGGCAGCAGTGCCTCACACCCCTGCTCGGGGGGCCGCAGCCACACGGCGGCCCCCCGAGGGCTTTCCCCGGGCCCCACCAGGTGTCCCGGCGGCGCCGGAGCGGTGATCCGGCCACCCGTACCCAGGGCGGCGAGATCCAGGGCCACCCCGCCCCACTCCAGCCAGTCGAGCAGCCCTTCCAGCTCGTCGGCGCTCCCCGGGGCCACCAGGAACCGCATCCTGCGCCCCATCAGGGCCACGGGACCCGTGGCGTCACGACAGGGGCCCCGCAGCACGGCCGCACCGGCATCGGCCGGCAGCTCCAGGACGTCGAACCGCACCCCGGTCACCAGCTGGGCGGGCGGACCGCCGGCCACGGGCCAGCCGAGCACGCGTGGGTACCAGTCGGCCGGGGGCTCCCCGATCGGAGCGCGGGGGAGCGGGACGGTGGCGGGCGGCGCGGTGAGGGCCATGTCCGGAGCAACTGCGGAAACGCTTCGGAGTTACGCGGGAGCGGGCGCCCGATGTGACGCAGCGCACGCGCATCAATGCGGAACGTAAACGTCCGGTGAGCCGGAGTCTCACATTCGGGACGGAACCGTGTTCGCCCGTAGCGGAGGGAACAGTCGTCCACCAGCGTGAACTGTCCGCTCTTACGGGTAAGACATTCCTAGTGGATCGGGGCGACACGCTGTTTTGCAGGGTCCGAGACCGGCTTCCGTTCGCCATCGGCGTACACGTGTGACGGGTATCTGCCTGGCCTGCGGGAACATCGTCTCGCACCATCGGGTTGGAGCAGTTGTCGGCACTTACAGCCGGGTTTTCCCACGGACGTGAGGGTGAGCCGCGGACGGATGTCGGCAGTTGGAATGAGCTGTCCCGCCCCGCGGGACTAGCATGCGGAAGGACAGGGCGGGGACCGACCCCGAACTGCCCGACCGCTCTGAGGAGCGATAAACGATGTTCGAGAGGTTCACCGACCGCGCGCGGCGGGTTGTCGTCCTGGCTCAGGAAGAAGCCCGGATGCTCAACCACAACTACATCGGCACCGAGCACATCCTCCTGGGCTTGATCCACGAGGGTGAGGGTGTCGCCGCTAAGGCCTTGGAGAGCCTCGGGATTTCGCTCGAGGCTGTTCGCCAGCAGGTTGAGGAGATCATCGGACAGGGGCAGCAGGCCCCTTCCGGCCACATCCCCTTCACCCCGCGGGCGAAGAAGGTCCTGGAGCTTTCGCTCCGAGAGGCCCTCCAGCTCGGCCACAACTACATCGGCACCGAGCACATCCTGCTCGGCCTCATTCGCGAGGGCGAGGGCGTCGCCGCCCAGGTCCTGGTGAAGCTGGGCGCCGATCTCAACCGAGTCCGGCAGCAGGTCATCCAGCTGCTCTCCGGCTACTCCGGCGGAGGCAAGGAGTCGGCAACGGCCGGCGGCCCGGCCGAGGGCACGCCCTCGACCTCGCTCGTCCTGGACCAGTTCGGCCGCAACCTCACGCAGGCAGCTCGCGAATCCAAGCTCGACCCGGTCATCGGGCGCGAGAAGGAGATCGAGCGGGTCATGCAGGTGCTGTCCCGCCGGACCAAGAACAACCCGGTCCTCATCGGCGAGCCCGGCGTCGGCAAGACCGCCGTCGTCGAGGGCCTGGCCCAGGCGATCGTCAAGGGCGAGGTCCCCGAGACCCTCAAGGACAAGCACCTCTACACGCTTGACCTGGGTGCCCTGGTCGCCGGTTCCCGCTACCGCGGTGACTTCGAAGAGCGCCTCAAGAAGGTGCTCAAGGAGATCCGCACCCGCGGCGACATCATCCTGTTCATCGACGAGCTCCACACCCTCGTGGGTGCGGGTGCCGCCGAGGGCGCGATCGACGCCGCCAGCATCCTGAAGCCCATGCTGGCCCGTGGTGAGCTCCAGACCATCGGTGCCACGACGCTCGACGAGTACCGCAAGCACCTTGAGAAGGACGCCGCTCTCGAGCGCCGCTTCCAGCCGATCCAGGTGGCGGAGCCTTCCCTCCAGCACACCATCGAGATCCTCAAGGGCCTGCGCGACCGCTACGAGGCCCACCACCGCGTCTCCATCACGGACGAGGCCCTCGTGCAGGCGGCCACCCTGGCCGACCGGTACATCTCGGACCGCTTCCTCCCGGACAAGGCGATCGACCTGATCGACGAGGCCGGCTCCAGGATGCGCATCCGCCGGATGACCGCGCCGCCGGACCTCCGCGAGTTCGACGAGAAGATCGCGAACGTGCGTCGCGACAAGGAGTCGGCCATCGACTCCCAGGACTTCGAGAAGGCGGCTTCCCTCCGCGATTCGGAGAAGCAGCTGCTGGCGGCGAAGGCCAAGCGCGAGAAGGAATGGAAGGCCGGCGACATGGACGTCGTCGCCGAGGTCGACGGCGAGCTCATCGCCGAAGTCCTGGCGACCGCGACCGGCATTCCGGTGTTCAAGCTGACCGAGGAGGAGTCCTCGCGACTCCTGCGCATGGAGGACGAGCTCCACCGTCGCGTCATCGGCCAGAAGGACGCCATCAAGGCGCTCTCCCAGGCGATCCGCCGTACTCGTGCGGGTCTGAAGGACCCGAAGCGTCCCGGTGGCTCGTTCATCTTCGCCGGCCCGTCCGGTGTCGGTAAGACGGAGCTCTCCAAGACGCTCGCCGAATTCCTCTTCGGCGACGAGGACGCGCTGATCTCCCTCGACATGTCGGAGTTCAGCGAGAAGCACACGGTTTCCCGTCTCTTCGGTTCGCCCCCCGGCTACGTGGGCTACGAAGAGGGCGGCCAGCTGACCGAGAAGGTCCGCCGGAAGCCGTTCTCCGTCGTCCTCTTCGACGAGGTCGAGAAGGCCCACCCGGATATCTTCAATTCCCTTCTCCAGATCCTGGAAGACGGTCGTCTGACCGACTCCCAGGGCCGGGTCGTGGACTTCAAGAACACGGTCATCATCATGACGACCAACCTGGGTACGCGGGACATCTCGAAGGGCTTCAACCTCGGCTTCGCGGCCCAGGGAGACACCAAGACCGGATACGACCGGATGAAGGCGAAGGTCAACGAAGAGCTCAAGCAGCACTTCCGGCCCGAGTTCCTCAACCGTGTCGACGACACGGTCGTCTTCCACCAGCTCACCGAGGAAGACATCGTCCAGATCGTCGACCTGATGATCGCCAAGGTCGATGACCGCCTGAAGGACCGTGACATGGGCATCGAGCTCAGCACGGAAGCGAAGGCACTGCTGGCCAAGCGCGGCTACGACCCGATCATGGGTGCCCGCCCGCTGCGCCGCACGATCCAGCGCGAGATCGAGGACATCCTGTCGGAGAAGATCCTCTTCGGCGAGCTGCGCCCCGGTCACATCGTGGTCGTCGGCAAGGAGGGTGAGGGCGAGGAAGCCAAGTTCACCTTCCGCGGTGAGGAGAAGACTCCGATCTCGGACCTTCCCCCCATCGAGGCGTCGGGCTCCGGCCCGGACCTCACCAAGGGTGCGTAAGCGCTAGCCGCTCTCAGCGGTACGAAGGGGCGGCCCCGGAACCGAACTC
>NZ_JBHXKA010000164.1:0-15356 GCF_042722885.1 Streptomyces sp. NPDC058401 | reverse complement strand
CGCCGGCGAGGCTGATCTTTCAGCCCGTCCGTCGTTTGAGGACCGGGGTCCGGGGCGGAGCCCCGCGCAGCGGCATCCGGACCCGCACGCGCACGACTCCGAACTACCGACAAGGCGGCAGCACATGGGTATGACGACTCCCCAGGTCGTCGTCCACCGGGACAAGGAGCTGATGGCCCAGGCCGCAGCCGCCCGGCTGATCACGAAGATCGTGGACGCACAGGCGGCCCGCGGCACCGCGTCCGTGGTCCTCACCGGCGGCCGCAACGGCAACGGCCTGCTCGCCGCGCTGGCCGCGGCCCCCGCCCGGGACGCCATCGACTGGTCGCGGATCGACCTGTGGTGGGGCGACGAGCGCTACGTGCCCGCCGACGACCCCGAGCGCAACCACGTACAGGCCCGTGAGGCCCTGCTGGACTCCGTCCCGGTGGATCCCGCGCGGGTCCATGCCATGCCCGCCTCCGACGGCCCGTACGGGGTCGACGTGGACGCGGCGGCCGCCTCCTACGCGGCGGAGCTCCTCCAGGCCTCCGGCCCCGAGGACCACGGCCCGGTCCCCCGCTTCGACGTCCTGATGCTGGGCGTGGGCCCGGACACGCACGTGGCCTCGCTGTTCCCCGAGCACCCGGCCTCCCGCGAAAGCGAGCGCACCGTGGTCGGCGTGCACGGCGCACCCAAGCCGCCGCCGACCCGGATCTCGCTGACCCTCCCGGCGATCCGGGCGGCCCGCGAGGTCTGGCTGCTGGCGGCCGGCGAGGACAAGGCCGGTGCGGTGGCGATCGCGCTGGGCGGCGCGGGCGGGGTCCAGGCCCCGGCGGCCGAGGCCCGCGGCAGCTCGCGCACCCTGTGGCTCCTCGACCGCGCGGCGGCCGCGAAGCTCCCCACCGACATGTACCCGCCGGCCTCCGCCTGAGGTCCCGTGGGCGCACGCGAAGGGGCCCGCTCTCCGACCGGAGAGCGGGCCCCTTCTGCGTACCGGGCCGGGCTGACGGTCAGCGGCCCCGCAGCGAGCGGTACTCCGCCACCAGTGCGCGGGTGGACGCGTCCAGGCCCGGCACCTCCGTGCCGTCGGTGAGCGCCGGCTCGATCCGCTTGGCCAGTACCTTTCCGAGCTCGACGCCCCACTGGTCGAAGGAGTCGATGTTCCACACCGCGCCCTGGACGAACACCTTGTGCTCGTAGAGAGCGATCAGCTGGCCCAGGACCGCCGGGGTGAGCTCGGCCGCCAGGATCGTCGTCGTCGGGTGGTTGCCCGCGAAGGTCTTGTGCGGGACCAGCGGTTCGGCGACGCCCTCCGCCCGGACCTCCTCGGCGGTCTTGCCGAAGGCCAGCGCCTGCGTCTGGGCGAAGAAGTTCGCCATCAGCAGGTCGTGCTGGGCCGCCAGGGCCGGCGGCAGTTCGCCCACGGGCCGGGCGAAGCCGATGAAGTCCGCCGGGATCACCTTGGTGCCCTGGTGGATCAACTGGTAGTAGGCGTGCTGCCCGTTGGTGCCGGGCGTGCCCCAGACCACCGGGCCGGTCTGCCAGTCCACCGGGTTGCCCTCGCGGTCCACGGACTTGCCGTTGGACTCCATGTCCAGCTGCTGCAAGTACGCGGTGAACCGGGAGAGGTAGTGGCTGTACGGGAGCACCGCGTGCGACTGCGCGTCGAAGAAGGCCCCGTACCAGATCCCCAACAGGCCCAGCAGCAGCGGGGCGTTCTCCTCGGGGGGCGCGGTGCGGAAGTGCTCGTCCATGGCGTGGAATCCGCCGAGCAGCTCCCGGAACGCGTCCGGACCGATCGCGATCATCAGGGACAGCCCGATCGCGGAGTCGAAGGAGTAGCGTCCGCCGACCCAGTCCCAGAACTCGAACATGTTGGCCGTGTCGATGCCGAAGGCGGAGACCTTCTCCTCGTTGGTGGAGAGCGCCACGAAGTGCCGTGCCACGGCCGCCTCGTCGCCGCCGACGCCCGCGAGCAGCCACTCCCGCGCCGAGGTGGCGTTGGTGATGGTCTCGATCGTCGTGAAGGTCTTCGACGCGATGATGAACAGCGTCTCGGCCGGATCCAGGTCCCGTACGGCCTCGTGCAGGTCGGCGCCGTCCACGTTGGACACGAAACGGACCGTCAGGCCCCGGTCCGAGAAGGCGCGCAGCGCCTCGTAGGCCATCGCCGGACCGAGGTCGGATCCGCCGATGCCCACGTTGACGACGTTCTTGATGCGCTTGCCGGTGGAGCCGGTCCACTCCCCCGACCGGACCCGGTCGGCGAAGGCCGCCATCTTGTCGAGGACCGCGTGGACGCCGGGTACGACGTTGTCCCCGTCCACCTCGACGACCGCGTCGGCCGGTGCGCGCAGCGCGGTGTGCAGGACCGCCCGGTCCTCGGTGGTGTTGATCTTCTCGCCGCGGAACATGGCCTCGCGGAGCCCGGCCACGCCGGTCGCCGCGGCCAGTTCGCGCAGCAGTGTCAGCGTCTCGTCGTTGACGAGGTGCTTCGAATAGTCGATGTGCAGGTCTCCGACCCGCAGGGTGTATCCGGCGCCCCGGCCCGGATCCGCCGCGAACAGCTCCCGCAGATGCGTCTGCCCCAGCGCTTCCCGGTGCTTGCCGAGTGCGGCCCACTCTGGCGTCCGGTTAAGCCTCGTCCGGCTGTCTGCGTTCATCTCGGACATCAACCCACTTCCTGTCCTGTCGTGCCCCGCCGGTTCCAACCTAAGGGATGGGAAGGGGCACAACCGACACAAAGCGGCCCGGCCCGCAGGAGAGAAGACTCCTGCGGGCCGGGCCGGGTGTCACTTCGGTCGTCCGGGGGGAACGCGTCAGATCTCGCCGCGCAGTTTGGCGAGCGCCTCGGCGAGGATCGCTTCGCCGTCGGCGTCGGTCCGCCGCTCCCGTACGTACGCCAGGTGCGTCTTGTACGGCTCGGTGCGCGGCGGCGCGGGCGGGTTGTCCCGGTCCTGGCCGGCCGGGAACCCGCAGCGCGGGCAGTCCCAGGTGTCCGGCACCTGCGCGTCGCTGGCGAAGCTCGGCTGCGTCTCGTGCCCGTTCGAGCACCAGAAGGAGATGCGCAGGCGGGGCGCGGACTCGCCGCGCTCGGCCTCACCCATCGGCCCCGCTCCGACCCGACTACCACGGATCGCGTTGCCACTTGCCACGGTCGTAACTCCCTGCGTGATGGTGCCGCGAAACGTGAGTGGATTCCGTCGCGGGCGCCCAAGTCTACGTAAGGCCCAACGCCCGTACAGGAGTGGAGTTACCCATTCCAGACAAGAACGCCGGACCTCATGATAGGCCGGGGGGAGCCGACCGGACCGGCGGAATGGCCAGAACGGTTAGCTGTTCGCCTTCATGAGCAGACCGAGTGCGACGATGCACGCGAACCAGAGCAGACCGATCACCACGGTGATGCGGTCCAGGTTGCGCTCCGCGACCGAGGAGCCGCCGACCGACGACTGCATACCGCCGCCGAACATGTCGGAAAGACCGCCGCCCTTGCCCTTGTGCATCAGCACGAGCAGCATCAGCAGGGCGCTGAAGACGACCAAGGCGATCTCGAACCCCAAAATCACGGCTGATTCCTACTTTCCTGGCTTACTGGCTTTCCGGCGTTCCCGCAGTGCCGATTACGAGCACGGGGGCCAGCAGCTTGTTCAGCCTGCTGGCCCCCGCAAGGGTACGACGGATCCGCCCTACCGCATACTCACGATGACCGTCACTGGTCGCGGAAACGGACGATCTTGACGAACTCGTCCGCGTCCAGCGCCGCGCCGCCGATCAGGGCGCCGTCGACATCGGGCTGGGCCATGATCGCGGCGATGTTGCCGGACTTGACCGAGCCGCCGTACTGGATGCGGACCTTGTCGGCCAGCTCCTGCGAGTAGAGCTCCGCGAGACGGCCGCGGATGGCACCGCAGACCTCCTGCGCGTCGTCGGGGGTGGCGACCTCGCCGGTGCCGATCGCCCAGACGGGCTCGTACGCGATCACGATGGACTCGACCTGCTCGGCCGGGATGTCCTTGAGGCCGCCGTCGAGCTGCTTGAGCGTGTACTCGACCTGCTGGCCGGCCTTGCGGATGTCCAGGCCCTCGCCGACGCACAGGATCGGGGTGATCCCGTGCTTGTAGGCGGCCTTGACCTTGGCGTTGCAGATCTCGTCGTTCTCGCCGTGGTACTGGCGGCGCTCGCTGTGGCCGACGGCCACGAACGTGCACTTCAGCTTCGAGAGCATCGGGCCGGAGATCTCGCCGGTGTAGGCGCCGGAGTCGTGCGCCGAGATGTCCTGGGCGCCGTACTTGATCTTCAGCTTGTCGCCGTCGACCAGGGTCTGGACCGAACGGAGGTCGACGAAGGGCGGCAGGACCGCGACCTCGACGAAGTCGTAGTCCTTGTCGGCCAGGGCGAAGGCGAGCTTCTGGACGTGGGCGATGGCCTCGAGGTGGTTGAGGTTCATCTTCCAGTTGCCCGCCATCAGCGGGGTACGGCCGGCGGTGTTCTCAGTCATCAGGGTTCAGACCTCCAGTGCGGCGAGGCCGGGGAGCGTCTTGCCCTCGAGGTACTCGAGGGAGGCGCCGCCACCGGTCGAAATGTGGCCGAAAGCGTTCTCGTCGAAGCCGAGCGTGCGCACGGCCGCGGCCGAGTCGCCGCCGCCGACGACGGTGAAGGCGTTGCTGTCGACGAGGGCCTGCGCGATGGCGCTGGTGCCGCCGGCGTAGTCGGGGTGCTCGAAGACGCCCACGGGGCCGTTCCAGAACACGGTCTCGGCGTCGGCGATCTTCGAGGCGTACAGCTCGCGGGTCCTGGGACCGATGTCCAGACCCTCCTGGTCGGCGGGGATCTTGTCCGCGTCGACGGTGATGAAGTCAGCCGGGGCCTTGGTCTTCAGGTCCGGGAAGTCCTTGGAGGCGAGGATGTCGACCGGGAGGACCAGCTCGACGTTGTTCTTCGCGGCGCGCTCCATGTACTCCTTGACGACGTCCACCTGGTCCTTCTGGAGCAGGGAGATGCCGACCTCGTAGCCCTTGGCGTAGAGGAAGGTGTACGCCATGCCGCCGCCGATGAGGATGCGGTCGGCCTTGCCGAGCAGCTGGTCGATGACGGCCAGCTTGTCGGAGACCTTGGCGCCGCCGAGGATGACCACGTACGGGCGCTTGACCTCGTCGGTCAGCTTCTTCAGGACGCCGACCTCGGTGGCGATGAGGTAGCCCGCCGCGTGCGGGAGGCGCGCGGGGAGGTCGAAGACCGAGGCGTGCTTGCGGTGGACAGCGCCGAAGCCGTCGCCGACGTAGATGTCGGCCAGCTCGGCGAGCTGGTCCGCGAAGGCGCCGCGCTCGGCGTCGTCCTTGGCGGTCTCACCGGCGTTGAAGCGCAGGTTCTCGATGACGGCGACCTTGCCGTCGGCGAGGGCCGCGACGGTCTCCTTGGCGGAGGCGCCGACGGTGTCGGTGGCGAACGCCACGTCCGTGCCGAGCAGCTCGCCGAGGCGGGCGGCGGCGGGCGCCAGCGAGAAGGCCGGGTCCGGGGCGCCCTTGGGGCGGCCCAGGTGCGAGGCCACGACCACGCGGGCGCCGGCCTCGGCGAGCTTCGCGATGGTGGGCTGAACGGCGCGAATGCGGCCGTCATCGGTGATCTCACCGTTCGAGAGCGGCACGTTGAGGTCGGCGCGTACGAAGACACGCTTGCCGGCTACGCCCTCGGCGAGAAGTTCGTCGATCGTCTTCATGCTGTTTTCTACTCCTTTTCCCAGCCCAGGACTTTACCCGTGCGGGACGAGAGGGGTACGAGGCAAGCAACAGGGCCCGTACAGCGCTTCATCGCGCTGCCCGAGCCCCGGTGCTCACATCGTGGTGCCTGCCTTGGTGCTTAGAGCTGACCGCCGACGAACACGGTCAGGTCGACGAGGCGGTTGGAGTAGCCCCACTCGTTGTCGTACCAGCCGATGACCTTGACGCTCTTGCCCTGGACCATGGTCAGGGAGGAGTCGAAGGTGCAGGAGTACGGCCAGTTCACGATGTCGGAAGAGACGATCGCGTCCTCGGTGTAGTCCAGGATGCCCTTGAGCTGGCCCTGCGAAGCCTTCTGGAAGGCCGAGTTGACCTCGTCCTTGGTGACTTCGCGCTCCAGCTCGATGACCAGGTCGGTCACGGAACCGGTGGGGACCGGGACGCGCATCGCGATGCCGTCGAGCTTGCCCGCCAGCTCCGGGATGACCAGCGCGGTGGCCTTGGCGGCACCGGTGGTGGTCGGGATGATGTTCTCGGCGGCAGCGCGCGCCCGGCGCAGGTCCGAGTGCGGGAAGTCCAGGATGCGCTGGTCGTTCGTGTACGCGTGGACCGTCGTCATCATGCCCTTGACGATGCCGAAGTTCTCGAGGAGGACCTTGGCCATCGGCGCCACACAGTTGGTGGTGCAGGAGGCGTTGGAGATGACGTGGTGGTTGGCCGCGTCGTACTTCTCCTGGTTGACGCCCATCACGATCGTGATGTCCTCGTCCTTGGCCGGAGCCGAGATGAGGACCTTCTTCGCGCCGGCCGCGATGTGCTTGGCGGCGTCGGCCTTCTTCGTGAAGATGCCGGTCGACTCGATGACGATGTCGGCGCCCAGCTCGCCCCAGGGGAGGTTCGCGGGGTCGCGCTCGGCGAAGGTCTTGAAGGTGTTGCCGCCGACGGTGATGGTGTCGTCGGTGTGGCTGACCTCGGCCTTGAGACGGCCCAGGATCGTGTCGTACTTGAGGAGGTGAACCAGGGTTGCGTTGTCAGTCAGGTCGTTGACACCGACGATCTCGATGTCCGCTCCCTGCTCCAGGAGCGCCCGGAAGTAGTTGCGGCCAATTCGGCCAAAACCATTGATGCCTACGCGGATCGTCACGAACCGATCTCCTCGTTGGTGCGCCGGCCTGTCCGCCAGCGAGCTGTATGGGATGTCCCCGACCGCTTACGACACTACCTCTCCGTGAGCTTCGGAGTGACATCGACCATCGTCTGACACGCCCCGAAGCCCCGCACTCCAGGACGAGTACGGGACCTCGGGGACTTTGTGCCCGGTCACTCACGGTGAGCGCGGCCGGGGCCTCTGATCAGTGGTTCAGCGAGCGGAGAGCCTTACCGACGAGTACGGCGCGATCGGCCGCGGCCGGCACGTGCTCCAGGCCGAAGCCGAGGAGCACGGTGTCACGCGTAGTGACGGAGGCGTAGGACTTGAACAGCTCGCCCGACCGGGACCAATCGCCCGGAACATCGGGGCTTCCGGCAGGTGCGCCCTGCGCGGCCCAGACACCGAACGAGGACTCGAATCCCTCGGCCGCCTGGTCGGTGCCGCCGGTCGATACGCGGGCCTCGTCCGCGAAGACCCCGCGGCCGCCCGAGCCCGGGTCGGTGATGTAGGCCAGCGAGACCTCGACGGTCTTGCCCGCGTACGCGCTCAGGTCGAAGGAGACCTGCTTCCAGCCGTTCGAGGATCCGGTGAAGGAGTTCCACTGGCCGCTGGTGCCCTGCGGGGCGCAGCCGCCGGCGTCGAGGGTGAGGTAGCGGCGCAGGAACGGGTGGTCGTTGACGAAGAACCCGGCCCCGCACTCCTCCGGAACGGTGCTGGTGGTCTGGCCGCCCAGCTCGGGCAGCGTGGTCCAGTCGTCGCCGCCCGCGGTACGGGACTCCAGGACCGCGTGGTCGTAGCCCTCCTCGGTGTTCCAGTTCAGCGCCATCTTGAGCTTCGGCTGGTCGGCCGCGGTGACCCCGGTGAGGTCGATGGTGCGGGTGAGGCGCTTCCAGTCGTCGTCGTCGTGCGTGGCCGAGGCCATCGAGGCGCCGGCGTAGGGGGCGTACGGATTCACCACTCCGGCGTACTGGCCCGCCTGCGCGCTCTTGAACTGCGGGAACTGCGCCGCGGGCAGGGTGTCGGAGGTGACCGTGTAGGAGCCGGGGCGGTCGAGCGGGTTGCCCGTGGCGTCGCCGAGGGCGCCCTTGGCCCCGGTCAGGGAGCCCGCACCGGTGAAGCCGGTGGGACCGGTGACCGCGGCGCGGCCGTAGGCGCCGAGGAAGTACTGGCTGAAGTCGTCGGTCACGGCGCGGCCGACCTGGGCGTTGCCGCCCGCCAGCTCGCCGGCCTCGATCAGCTTGCCGCCCTCATTGAGGAAGTCGCGTACCGCCAGCTGGGTGGCGCCGCCCGGAGACTTGGCCCCGGTGTAGTGCACGGCCGTACGGAAGTGGGAGAGGGCTCCGAGGTGGTGCGGGGCGCCCTGGACGGCCACGTCCCAGACCGCCGCGCTCTTGCCGTTGGCCTTCAGGGCGTCCACGTACTCCTGCGCGTGCTGCGCGGGGGCGCCCTCCTCGGCTACCACCAGCACGTCGGCGCGCGGCCGCGTAGCCACGGTGTACGTGAAGTGCTCGCTGGAGACCTGCTTGCCGCGGTCGCGGCCGGTGAACCAGACCTCGACCTTGTCGCCGGGCTTGGCGCCCTCGACCTCGGCCCGGTACTCGTCGAACCAGTTGTTGTCGTCGCCGCCGTAGACCTCACCGCCCTTCCAGGCCTTGAGGTCCTCGTCGTGGGTGCGTCCCCCGTTGATCCGGTAGTTGAGCTCCTTGTCCTTCAGCGCCTTGCGGGCCGTGACGGAGACCTTCTGGTCCTCGCCGCGGGCCGCGTAGGAGGTGGTGAAGGGGTCCAGGGTGAAGTCGGCGGCCTTCAGGCCCAGGGAGGACTTCGGCTGGTCCGGGTGCTCGGCGCTCTCGGCCACGGAGAGCGCGAAGGGGATGTTCTTGGCGAACTCGGCCTGGATGAGCTTCTCGTCGTCCGGGAAGTTGAAGCCGGAGGCGCAGTCCTCGGGCTTCCACTGGTCGTCCGGGTCGCTCGCGGAGGCCGTCTGGCAGGTGGTCATCTCCGGCGTGAACATCATGATGCCGTTGGCGTTGGCCGCCTGGCTGTCCGCTTCGCCGTTGGTGGTGTAGAGCTCCGAGGAGACCTGCGGGTAGTAGCCGGGGACGGCCGGGTTCTCCGGGGTGCCGGCGAGCGCCTTGTAGGCGATGTCGTCGGGGGTGGGGGTGGCCACCTGCCAGCCCACGCCGTACAGGATCAGCTCGGCGGCGGAGTGGTAGTTGACGGCGTACTGGAAGCCGATGCGCTTCTGGAACTTGTCCAGGGCCGCGGTCTCGGGCTCGGAGGCGGCCTTCGCGCCGCGGTAGGTCTCGCTCGACTGGTTGGGCGAGGAGCCCTCGTTGTCGTAGCCCCACTTGAAGGCGAAGTTGCGGTTGAGGTCGACGCCGTCGACCGCGGTGATCTTGCCGTCGGCGTTGTTGTCGCGCAGGTTCTTGCGCCACAGCCGCTGGCCGTCGGGGGCGAAGGTGTAGTCGTAGCCGTCGGGGTTGGCCGAGAGCAGGAACCACAGCTCGGTGGAGTCCACCAGCTTGGTGATCCGCGGGTCCTTGCCGTAGTTGTCGAGCGTGTGGTGCATCAGCCGCCGGGTCATCTCGGGGGTGATCCACTCACGGGCGTGCTGGTTCGACATGAACAGCGTGGAGGGCTTGTCGCCGTCCCGGGACTTCTTGGCGTTCTTCGTGACCTTCAGGGCGAGGATGTCCTTGCCCTGGACGGTCTTGCCGATGGAGACGACCTTGGTGAGGCCGGGGTTCTCCTGGGCGGTGCGCAGGATCTCCTCCTGGAGCCCGCCCTTGCCGCTGTACGGGCGGAAGACCCCGTCGCCGGCCGCCAGCGAGCGGGCCGCGGCCTTGGCCTCGACCTTGCGTTCGGCGAGCTTGATGCCCTGCGCCGCCAGGTCCTTGGCCTGACCGCCGGTGAGGAAGAGCTCCACCTTGGCGGTCCCGGTCTCCGGGGCCCGTTCGGAGAGCTCGTGCGCGTCCTGGCCGGCCGCGAGGACCAGCGGGACCTGCTCCTTGGTGATGTCGGCGTCGTAGACCCGTACCTCGTCCGCGGCGGACCGGTCCGCCGCACCGGGCTGGGCCTGGGCCGCGGCGGGTAGTGCGGCCAGTGTGGTGCCGAAGACGAATGCGCTTGCGGCGAGGATCGATCTCGCGCGGTGCCTCATGTGCCCCCCTGGGCGTCGTCTGCCACGAAAGCCTTCGCATGTCACGAGAGCTTCGGACGACAGGCTCACGACCAGCCCATGCTCATGTCAATGGGGCATACCGGAAAGGGCCCGCACGAGTGATCGCGCGGGCCCCTTCCGGAGGTACTTCTTCCGCTCAGCCGGCCATGTTGTCGGCCAGCTCCTCGCTGTCGCTGAGGTCGAGGTTCGACTCGGTGCCCGGGATCCCGAGGTCCTGGGCCCGCTTGTCGGCCATCGCCAGCAGGCGGCGGATCCGGCCCGCGACCGCGTCCTTGGTCAGCGGCGGGTCGGCGAGCGCGCCCAGCTCCTCCAGGGAGGCCTGCTTGTGCTCCATGCGCAGCCGGCCGGCCGCGGCGAGGTGCTCGGGGACCTCCTCGGCGAGGATCTCCAGGGCCCGCTGGACCCGCGCTCCGGCGGCCACCGCGGCCCGCGCCGAGCGGCGCAGGTTCGCGTCGTCGAAGTTGGCCAGGCGGTTCGCGGTGGCGCGGACCTCGCGCCGCATCCGGCGCTCCTCCCAGGCCAGCACCGAATCGTGGGCGCCGAGCCGGGTCAGCAGGGCGCCGATGGCGTCCCCGTCCCGTACGACGACCCGGTCCACGCCGCGGACCTCGCGGGCCTTCGCGGCGATGGAGAGCCGGCGGGCGGCGCCCACCAGGGCCAGGGCGGCCTCCGGACCGGGGCAGGTGACCTCCAGGGAGGAGGAGCGCCCCGGCTCGGTCAGCGAGCCGTGGGCCAGGAAGGCCCCGCGCCAGGCCGCCTCGGCGTCGCAGGTGGCCCCGGAGACCACCTGCGGGGGGAGACCCCGGATCGGACGGCCGCGGCCGTCCACGAGGCCGGTCTGGCGGGCGAGCTGGTCGCCGCCGGCGACCACGCGGACCACGTACCGGTTGCCCCGGCGCAAGCCGCCGGGAGCCATGATCACCAGATCCGAGGAGTGCCCGAAGATCTCCAGGATGTCCTTGCGCAGGCGGCGGGCCGCGATCCCCGCGTCCAGTTCCGCCTCGATGACGATCCGGCCGCTCACCAGGTGCAACCCGCCCGCGAACCGAAGGATCGCCGAGACCTCCGCCTTCCTGCAGCAGGTGCGGGTGACAGGCAGGCGGGCGATCTCATCCTTCACCGCGGGCGTCATCGCCATGGGCCGATCCTTCCATGCATCCGAAAAATACGGTCGTACGCGGCGGCCAGCAGCTCCGGATCGTGCTTCGGAGAGCCGTCCAGCCTGGCGACCGGCGCCAGCTCGACCGCGGCACCGAACCGTTTTGCGGCATCGGCGAGGGACTCGCGATCGGGCACGGCAGCCTGATCGGCAAGCACCACGTCCAGGGCGAGTTTAGGGGCGTGTCGGGCCAAAACCTCCAAATGACGCTGCGGAGAGAAGCCCTCTGTTTCGCCGGGTTGTGGTGCGAGGTTCAGCGAGAGCACCCTCCGGGCCTTCGTCTCGATCAGCGCGTCGAGCAGTTCGGGCACCAGAAGGTGCGGAATCACCGAGGAGAACCAGGACCCCGGACCGAGCACGACCCAGTCCGCGTCGAGCACCGCCGCGACCGCTTCGGGCACCGCCGGCGGGTCGCTCGGCACCACCTGCACGGAGAGCACCTCGCCGGGGGTCAGCGCCACGGTGGCCTGTCCCCGTACGGTGTCCACGTCCTCGGGGCGGGCCGGGTCGTGTCCCTTGACCAGGGCCTGGAGCTCCAGCGGGACGGCCGACATCGGCAGCACCCGGCCCTGGGCGCCGAGCAGCTTGCCGACGAGGTCCAGGGCCTGGACCGGGTCGCCGAGCTGTTCCCACAGCGCGACGATCAGCAGATTGCCGACGGCGTGCTCGTGCAGGTCGCCCTGGGACTGGAAGCGGTGCTGGATGACCCGGGACCAGGTCTGGCCCCAGTCGTCGTCGCCGCACAGCGCGGCCAGCGCCTTGCGCAGGTCCCCGGGCGGCAGGACGCCGAGCTCCTCGCGCAGCCGGCCGCTGGAGCCGCCGTCGTCGGCGACGGTGACGACGGCGGTCAGCTCGCCCGTGATCCGGCGCAGGGCGGTCAGCGAGGCCGAGAGGCCCATGCCGCCGCCGAGCGCCACGACCTTGGGTGCGGCGTGGGCCTCGCCCCGGCGCAGGCCCGTACGGCCCGTGCCGCCCTCGACCTTGCCGGTGGTGAGCCGGCGCAGGCGGCGGAGCCGCATGGTACGTCCGGTCACTCGCGCCCCATGTCCCTGTGGACGACGACGGTCTCGACTCCTTCGGAGGCGAGGCGGGCGGCGAGCTTCTCCGACATGGCGACACTGCGGTGCTTGCCGCCGGTGCAGCCGACGGCGATGGTCACGTACCGCTTGCCCTCGCGGCGGTAGCCGGTGGCGATGAGCTGGAGCAGCTCGGTGTAGCGGTCCAGGAACTCCTTGGCACCGGGCTGGCTGAAGACGTAGCCCGACACCTCCTCGTTCAGGCCGGTGAAGGGGCGCAGCTCCGGGACCCAGTGCGGGTTGGGGATGAAGCGGCAGTCGACGACGAGGTCGGCGTCGACGGGGAGCCCGTACTTGTAGCCGAAGGACATGACGGTGGCCCGCAGCTCGGGCTCCTCGTCTCCGGCGAACTGGGCGTCCATCTTGGCGCGCAGCTCGTGCACGTTGAGGCTGGAGGTGTCGATGACCAGGTCGGCGTCGCCGCGCAGCTCGCGCAGCAGGTCGCGCTCGGCGGCGATGCCGTCGACGATGCGGCCGTCGCCCTGGAGCGGGTGCGGGCGGCGGACCGACTCGAAGCGGCGGACGAGGGCGTCGTCCGAGGACTCCAGGAAGACGATCCGCCGGGTGACCCCGCGGGTCTCCAGGTCGGCGAGGGATTCGCGCAGCGCGTCGAAGAACTGGCGGCCGCGGACGTCGACGACGACGGCGATGCGCGCCACGTTGCCCTGCGAGCGGGCGCCGAGTTCCACCATGGTGGTGATCAGCGCGGGCGGGAGGTTGTCGACGACGAACCAGCCGAGGTCCTCCAGACACTTGGCCGCCGTACTGCGGCCGGCCCCGGACATTCCGGAGATGATCACCAGCTCGGGGATGACCGCCTCGGCGGATTCCCCGGGCTCCACTGTCGTGCCCGTACTCACCTGTGCTCCGTCTCGGTCGTACTCGGATGCGATGTCACTCCCGGAATCCTGCTCGGATCCTCGGTCGTGCAGGGTTTCGCGCTCGGTCATTGCTCGGTCCCCCGATCGGATGCTGCTCCCGCGGACGCGGGGGTCTCATCCTCAATGATCTCCCCGGTCGCCGTATTGACGGCGGGACCGGCGGGAACCGCCTGGGCGAGGGCCACGGCCACGGTCTCGGCCGTCTTGCGGCCTATGCCCGGGACCTCGCAGATCTGGTCGATTGTCGCCTGTCTGAGCTTTTTCACCGAACCGAAGTGCTTGATCAGGGCCAGCCTGCGGCTCTCGCCGAGTCCGGGGACCTCGTCCAGGGGGCCCGCCTTCAGGCGCTTGCCGCGCTTGTTGCGCTGGTACTGGATGGCGAACCGGTGGGCTTCGTCACGGACCCGCTGGAGCAGGTACAGGCCCTCGCTGCTGCGGGGCAGCACCACCGGATCGTCCTCCCCGGGCAGCCAGACCTCCTCCAGTCGCTTGGCGAGGCCGCACACGGCGACGTCGTCGATCCCCAGCTCTTCCAGGGCCCGCTTGGCGGCGGCCACCTGGGGCTGCCCGCCGTCGACCACGACGAGCTGGGGCGGGTACGCGAAACGCTTGGGACGCCCGTCGTCCTCGGGCGTGTCCCGGTCGACCTCGCCGCCCGGAGCGGGCCCGGAGGACTCGGAGGACACGGCGGACTCGGGCGACTCGGAGGACTCGGGGGACCACTCCCCCGTCTTCAGCTTCTCCTGGAGGTAGCGGCGGAAGCGCCGGGAGATCACCTCGTGCATGGAGCGGACGTCGTCCTGGCCCTCGAAGGACTTGATCTGGAAGCGCCGGTACTCGCCCTTGCGCGCCACCCCGTCCTCGAAGACGACCATGGAGGCCACGACGTCGTCGCCCTGGAGGTGGGAGATGTCGAAGCACTCGATGCGCAGCGGCGCGCCGTCCAGCTCCAGCGCCTCGGCGATCTCCTCCAGGGCCCGCGAGCGGGTGGTGAGGTCGGAGGCGCGCTTGGTCTTGTGCAGGGCGAGGGACTGCTGGGCGTTGCGGTGGACGGTCTCCATCAGCGCCTTCTTGTCCCCGCGCTGCGGGATGCGCAGGCTCACCTGGGAACCGCGCCGCTCGGCGAGCCACTGGCTCAGGGCCGGGGTGTCCTCGGGGAGCGCCGGGACCAGCACCTCCTTGGGGACGGCCTCGCCCTTCTCCTCCCCGTACAGCTGCTGGAGGGCGTGCTCGACGAGCCCGGCGGTGTCGACGGCCTCGACCTTGTCGGTGACCCAGCCGCGCTGGCCCCGGACCCGGCCGCCGCGGACGTGGAAGATCTGCACGGCCGCTTCGAGCTCGTCCTCGGCGACCGCGAACAGGTCGGCGTCGGTGGCGTCCGCGAGCACGACCGCGTTCTTCTCCATGGCCCGGCGCAGGGCCCCTATGTCGTCGCGCAGCCGGGCGGCCTTCTCGTACTCCATCTCCTCCGCGGCCTCGTGCATCTGCTGTTCGAGGCGGGTGAGGTAGGTGCCGGTGCGGCCGGCCATGAAGTCGCAGAAGTCCTCGGCGAGTTCGCGGTGCTCCTCGGGGGTGACCCGGCCGACGCAGGGCGCTGAGCACTTGCCGATGTAGCCGAGCAGGCAGGGGCGGCCGATCTGGGCGGACCGCTTGAACACCCCGGCGGAGCAGGTGCGGACGGGGAAGACCCGGAGCATCAGGTCGACGGTCTCGCGAATGGCCCAGGCGTGCCCGTACGGGCCGAAGTAGCGCACGCCCTTCTTCTTGGGTCCGCGCATGACCTGGACCCGCGGGTAGTCCTCGTTCATGGTGACGGCGAGGGAGGGGTAGCTCTTGTCGTCCCGGTACTTGACGTTGAACCGGGGGTCGAACTCCTTGATCCAGGAGTATTCGAGCTGGAGCGCCTCGACCTCGGTGGAGACCACGGTCCACTCGACGGAGGCGGCCGTGGTCACCATGGTGGCGGTACGGGGGTGCAGCCCGGCGAGGTCCTGGAAGTAGCTGGCCAGCCGCTGGCGCAGGCTCTTGGCCTTCCCGACGTAGATCACCCGGCGGTGCTCGTCGCGGAACTTGTAGACCCCCGGGGAGTCGGGGATCTGTCCCGGCTCGGGGCGGTAGCTGGAAGGGTCGGCCATGCCAACCACCCTACTGTCGCCCGCCGACAACCGGGGCTCGGCCCCGCAGGGTCCGGCCGCCCGGCACGAGGC
>NZ_JBHXKA010000163.1:0-15966 GCF_042722885.1 Streptomyces sp. NPDC058401 | reverse complement strand
GAGCCCCAGGGGGTCCGGGCGCAGCCCGGTACCCCTTTCAGCCCGTCCGGCGTTTGAGGACCGGGTCCGGGCCGGCCCGGGGAACGGTGGAAGGGTGGGTAGGGGACTTTGCCCCGCGCAGCGGCGAAGGGGGCTGCGGGGGAGCTTTGCCCCGCGCAGCGGCAGAGGGGGCTGCGGGGGACTTTGCCCCGCAGGGGCGAGCCGCACCCGGGCAGCGGGCGCCGCGGAGGGCGGGGGATGGCCCCCGGGGTGTCAGAGGAGGGCGTCCGGGGTGGCTGCGCCCGCTTCCGCGGGGATGGTGGAGGTGGGCTGGGCCGCGCGGGCCAGGGTGAAGCGGATGCCGCCGGGCGGGGTCACGGTGAAGCCGTGTACCGCGGGTCGCGGGAGGCTGTTGTAGCCGTAGTGGGCGGTGAAGGCGTACGCCCCGGTGTCGGGCACGCAGACCAGGTCCCCGGGCGCCAGCAGCGGCAGCTCCCGCGCAGCGGCCAGTAGGTCCCCCGCGAAGCACGCGGGCCCGGCGATGTCCTGGGCGACGGGGGGTCCCGTCAGTGGAGTCCCCTTCGCGGTGTAGGGGAGGATGCGCAGCGGCCAGGCCGCCGGGGCGTACACGGTGCGGGTGGCCAGCTGGACCCCCGCGTGCGTGAGGGCGATCGGGCGTCCGCCGGTGGTCTTCGTGTACTCCACCCGGGAGAGGACCAGGCCGTGTTTGGCCGTCAGGGACCGGCCGAACTCCGTGACCAGCCCGTACGCCCCGGAGAAGAGGCCGGGTACGGCCGAGCGCAGCGTGCTCGCGTACTCCGCGTACGTGGGGGTGGTGGTGTCCGAGGTGAAGTTCACCGGGAGCCCGCCGCCGATGTCCAGGGTGTCGACCTGCCGCCGCCCGGCCGCGGTGTTGATCTCCTCGGCCAGGGAGTACAGCTCCCGTACCCCTTCGGCGATCAGGGGGAGCGGAACCCCCTGGGAGCCCGAGTGGGTGTGCAGCCGGGTGAGCCAGGGCCGGTCGAGGTAGGCCCGTACGAGCCATGCGCGTGCGCCCGGATCGCGCAGCGCGATGCCGAACTTCGAGGTGGCCGTGGCGGTGGAGAGGGCGTCGATGGTGCCGGCGCCGGTCTGCGGGTTGATCCGTACGCCGATCGGGGAGGTGGTGGCCGTCCGGGCGACGAGGGCGTCGAGCCGTTCCAGCTCCTGGCGGTTGTCGGCGTTCACCGCGACGCCCAGGGCGAGGGCCTCGCGCAGCTCGGCGGCGGTCTTCGCGGGGGAGTCGAGGACGATGCGCTCGGGCGGGACCCCGGCCGCGCGGGCCAGGGCCAGCTCGCCGGGGCTGGCCACCTCGCAGCCGAGTCCGGCGTCGGCGAGCAGCCGCAGTACGGGGACGAGCGGGGCGGCCTTGACGGCGAAGGCGTGCAGGACGGGGGTGCCGGGGGCGAGGGCCCGGGCGAAGGCGCCGGTCAGGGCGGCGGCCGAGGCGCGGATGCCGGCGGTGTCGAGGAGGCAGAGGAGGGGGGCGTCCTCGTGGATCAGGCCCTGCTCGACGGCGGCCCGTACGGCGAGGTCCCTGCGCCGGGCGGCCTCCTCGGCGGAGGGCGCGGCGGTGTGCGCGTGTGCGTCGACTGCCATGTCCGCCATCCCATCATCCGGCGCGTCCGCCCGCAGCTGTTGACTGAATCTATTCATGGAGTGAAGATGTGAATAGATTTACCAACACCGGAGGAGGCACCGCCATGTCAGGACCCCGCCCCGTACGTGCCGCGCGAGGTACCGAGCTGAGCACCCTGGGATGGCAGCAGGAGGCCGCCCTGCGGATGCTCCAGAACAACCTCGACCCCGAGGTCGCCGAGCACCCCGACAAGCTCGTCGTCTACGGCGGCACCGGCAAGGCCGCCCGCGACTGGCGCTCGTACGACGCGATGGTCCGCACCCTCCAGACCCTCAAGCAGGACGAGACGATGCTCGTCCAGTCCGGCCGCCCGGTCGGCGTGATGCAGACCCACGAGTGGGCGCCGCGCGTGCTCCTCGCGAACTCCAACCTGGTCGGCGACTGGGCCAACTGGGAGGAGTTCCGCCGCCTGGAGAACCTGGGCCTGACCATGTACGGCCAGATGACGGCCGGTTCCTGGATCTACATCGGCACCCAGGGCATCCTCCAGGGGACCTACGAGACCTTCGCCGCCGTCGCCGCGAAGAAGTTCAACGGGACCCTGGCGGGCACCATCACCCTCACCGCCGGCCTCGGCGGCATGGGCGGCGCCCAGCCGCTGGCCGTGACGATGAACGACGGCGTCGCCATCTGCATCGACGTCGACCCGCGCGCCATCGACCGCCGCATCGAGCACCGTTACCTGGACGTCAAGGCGAACGACCTGCGGCACGCGCTGCAGCTCGCCGTCGAGGCGCGCGACACCCGCAAGCCGCTCTCCATCGGCCTGCTCGGCAACGCCGCCGAGCTGCTCCCGCAGATGCTGGCCGAGGGCGCGCCCATCGACATCGTGACGGACCAGACCTCCGCCCACGACCCGCTCGCCTACCTGCCGGTGGGTGTCGACCTCGACGACATGGCCGACTACGCGGCCAAGGACCCGGCCGGGTTCACCACCCGTGCCCGCGAGTCCATGGCCACGCACGTCGAGGCCATGGTCGGCTTCATGGACGCGGGCGCCGAGGTCTTCGACTACGGCAACTCCATCCGCGGCGAGGCCCAGCTGGCCGGCTACGAGCGCGCCTTCGCCTTCCCCGGCTTCGTCCCCGCCTACATCCGCCCCCTCTTCTGCGAGGGCAAGGGCCCCTTCCGCTGGGCGGCCCTGTCCGGCGAGGCCTCGGACATCCACAAGACCGACAAGGCGATGCTGGAGCTCTTCCCCGAGAACGAGTCCCTGCACCGCTGGATCAAGATGGCCGGCGAGCGCGTCCACTTCCAGGGACTGCCCGCCCGCATCTGCTGGCTCGGCTACGGCGAGCGCGACAAGGCCGGCGAGCGCTTCAACGAGATGGTCGCCGACGGCACCCTGGCCGCCCCCCTGGTCATCGGCCGCGACCACCTGGACTGCGGCTCGGTGGCCTCCCCGTACCGCGAGACCGAGGCCATGCTCGACGGCTCCGACGCGATCGCCGACTGGCCGCTGCTCAACGCCATGGTCAACGTGGCCTCCGGCGCCTCCTGGGTCTCCATCCACCACGGCGGCGGCGTCGGCATGGGCCGCTCCATCCACGCGGGCCAGGTCACGGTCGCCGACGGCACGAAGCTCGCGGGCGAGAAGATCCGCCGCGTCCTGACCAACGACCCGGGCATGGGCGTCATCCGCCACGTCGACGCCGGCTACGACATCGCCGAGACGGTCGCCGACGAGCGCGGCGTCCGCATCCCCATGCGCGAGGGCGACGACGCGTGAGCGAGGCCGCATCGTTCCACCGCATGTGGGCCGAGCTCGCGCCCATCGGCCGCCACGCGGACTCCGGCGGGTACCGCCGCTTCGCCTGGACCGGCGCCGACGCCGACTGCCGCACCTGGTTCCAGGCGCAGGCCGAGGCGCGCGGGCTCGCGTACGAGACCGACCGCAACGGCAACCAGTGGGCCTGGCTCGGCGACCCCATGGCCGGTGACGCCGTGGTCACCGGCTCCCACCTGGACTCCGTCCCCGACGGCGGGCCCTTCGACGGCCCCCTCGGGGTGGTGTCCTCCTTCGCGGCCCTGGACGAACTCCGCAGGAGGGGAGCGGAGTTCTCCAGGCCCCTGGCCATCACCAACTTCGGCGACGAGGAAGGGGCCCGCTTCGGGCTGGCCTGCGTCGGCTCCCGGCTCGCCGCCGGGCAGCTGACCAAGGAGAAGGCGTACGAGCTCCGCGACGCGGACGGCATCAGCCTCCCGCAGGCCATGGAGGAGGCCGGGTACGACCCCGCCGCCATCGGCGCCGACCCCGAACGCCTCGCCCGCATCGGCGCCTTCGTCGAACTGCACGTGGAACAGGGCCGCGCCCTGGACCTGTCGGGCGACCGGGTCGGCATCGCCTCCGCGATCTGGCCGCACGGCCGCTGGCGCTTCGACTTCCGCGGCGAGGCCAACCACGCCGGCACCACCCGGCTGGCCGACCGCCGCGACCCGATGCTCACCTACGCGCAGACCGTGCTCGCGGCCCGCGCCGAGGCGGCCCTTGCCGGGGCCGTGGCCACCTTCGGGAAGATCGCCGTCGAACCCAACGGGGTCAACGCCATCCCCTCCCTCGTCCGCGGCTGGCTCGACTCCCGCGCCGCCGACCAGGCCACCCTCGACACGGTCGTCACCGCGATCGAGAAGGCCGCCCGCGAGCGCGCGGACGCGGAGGGGATCGACCTGGACGTGGTCCGGGAGTCCTTCACCCCGGTCGTCGAGTTCGAGCACGCCCTGCGCGAGGAGATGAACCGGATCCTCGGCGGATCCGTCCCCGTGCTCGGCACGGGCGCGGGACACGACGCCGGGATCCTCTCGGCGGCCGTCCCGACCGCCATGCTGTTCGTACGCAACCCGACCGGGGTCTCGCACTCCCCGCGGGAGTTCGCCGCCGAGGACGACTGCGTGGCAGGGGTCCTCGCACTCGCCGACGTACTGGAAGGCCTCGCGTGCCGTTGAAGACGTACTGGCTGGAGCACGCCTGGCTCGGCACCCATGTCGAGCCGGGCGTCGCCCTGGACGTAGGAGCGGACGGGCGGATCTCCGCCCTGCGGACCGGGGCCGAGACCCCGCCCCCGGGAGCGGAGGTCCTGCGCGGCCTGACGGTCCCGGGCCTGGCCAACGCGCACAGCCACGCCTTCCACCGGGCCCTGCGCTCGACGGTGCAGGTCGGCTCGGGCACCTTCTGGACCTGGCGCGACTTCATGTACAAGGTCGCCCAGAACCTCACCCCCGACAGCTACTTCGCGCTCGCCCGCGCCGTCTACGCCGAAATGGCGCTGGCCGGCATCACCGCGGTGGGCGAGTTCCACTACGTCCACCACGCCCCCGGCGGAGTCCCGTACGCAGACCCCAATGCCATGGGCGAGGCCCTGATCGCGGCCGCCGCCGAGGCCGGCATCCGCATCACGCTCCTCGACACGGCGTACCTGGCGGCGGGCTTCGGGGCGGCACCCAACCCCCACCAGCTGCGCTTCTCCGACGGCACCGCGGACGCCTGGGCCGAGCGGGTCTCGGCCCTCAAGCCCCGCGAACACGCCCTGATCGGCGCCGCGATCCACTCGGTCCGCGCGGTCCCGGCGGAACAGCTCGCCACCGTCGCCGGCTGGGCGTCCGAACGCCGGGCCCCGCTCCACGTCCACCTCTCGGAGCAGACCGCCGAGAACGACGCCTGCCTGGCCGCCCACGGCCGCACCCCGACCCAACTGCTCGCCGAGCACGGGGTGCTCGGCCCGCGCACCACCGGCGTGCACAACACGCACCTCACCGACGCGGACATCGCGCTCCTGGGCTCCACCAGTACCGGCACCTGCATGTGCCCCACCACCGAACGCGACCTCGCCGACGGCATCGGCCCGGCCGTACGCCTCCAGCGCGCGGGCAGTCCGCTCTCGCTGGGCAGCGACAGCCACGCGGTGATCGACCTGCTCGAAGAGGCCCGGGCGATGGAACTGAACGAGCGGCTGAGCAGCCGTACGCGCGGCCACTGGACGGCGAACGCCCTGCTCACCGCCGCCACCGAGGACGGGCACGCGGCCCTCGGCTGGTCCCAGGCGGGCCGTCTGGAGGCGGGCGCCCTCGCGGACTTCACCACCATCGCCCTCGACTCCGTCCGCACGGCGGGCGCGCTGCCCCGCCTCGGCGCGGAGACGGCCGTCTTCGCCGCCTCGGCCGCGGATGTCCGCCACACGGTGGTGGGCGGCCGCCACATCGTCCGCGACGGCGCCCACACCCTCATCGAGGACGTCCCGTCCTCCCTGGCCGCCACCATCGCAGCCCTCCGCGGCTGACGACTCCGCCTGCGGCGGGCCTCCCCCCACCCCGCCCCTTCCCGAAACCGGGGCTCCGCGAATCCAGCCCGCGCGGCGTTTGAGCGCACCGGGCGCGCAGCGCCCGGAACGGGGTCCGGGGCGGAGCCCCGGTTTCGGGAAGGGGCGGGGTGGGGGAACACACCACTCGACGACCCCGAGGGATCATGACCACCACAGCCATCACCAACATCGGCAGCCTCGTCACCAACGACCCCGCCCAGGGCGACGGCACCCCCCTCGGCCTCATCCAGAACGCGGCGGTCGTCATCGAGGACGACAAGATCACCTGGGTCGGCCCCGCCGACAGGGCCCCCGCCACGGACACGGCGTACGACGCCGAGGGCCGCGCCGCGATCCCCGGCTTCGTCGACTCCCACTCCCACCTCGTCTTCGCGGGCGACCGCACCGCCGAGTTCAACGCCCGCATGTCCGGCCGCAGCTACTCCGCCGGAGGCATCCGCACCACGGTCGCCGCCACCCGCGCCGCCTCCGACGCCGCGCTCGAAGCGAACCTGGTGCGCCACCTCCGCGAGGCCCGCCGCCAGGGCACCACCACCTTCGAGACCAAGTCCGGCTACGGCCTCACCGTCCAGGACGAGGCACGAGCCCTCCGCATCGCCGCCGCGCACACCGAGGAGGTCACCTACCTCGGCGCGCACATCGTCTCCCCGGACTACGCCGACGACCCGGCCGGCTACGTGGACCTCGTCACCGGCGAGATGCTGACCGCCTGCGCCCCGTACGCCCGCTGGGTGGACGTGTTCTGCGAGAAGGGCGCCTTCGACGGCGACCAGGCCCGGGCGATCCTCACGGCCGGCGCCGCCGCCGGGCTGATCCCGCGCGTCCACGCCAACCAGCTCTCCCACGGGCCCGGCGTCCAGCTCGCCGTCGAGCTGGAAGCCGCCTCCGCCGATCACTGCACGCACCTCACCGACGCCGACGTGGACGCGCTCGCCCAGGCGGCCGGCACGACGGTGGCCACCCTGCTGCCCGGTGCTGAGTTCTCCACCCGTGCGCAGTGGCCCGATGCCCGCCGGCTCCTCGACGCGGGGGTCACCGTGGCACTGTCGACGGACTGCAACCCGGGCTCCTCCTACACGAGTTCGATGCCGTTCTGCATCGCCCTCGCCGTCCGCGACATGGGGATGACCCCGGACGAGGCCCTGTGGTCCGCCACCGCCGGCGGTGCCCGCGCCCTGCGCCGCACCGACATCGGCGTCCTGACCCCCGGCGCCCGCGCCGACCTGGCCCTGCTCGACGCCCCCAGCCATGTCCACCTCGCCTACCGGCCGGGTGTCCCGCTGGTCTCGGCGGTCTGGCAGAAGGGCCTCAAGACGGCCTGAAACAGCCGTAATCCATACGCCGCAGGCCGCCCCCGGGGGCGGCCTGCGGCGTATGGACGGGCTGTTGATACGGCGCTGTCCTTTGTCTTCCCTCCGTAAGGCCCCGGGGCTACCTTGAGCCACCAATCTGATGTGCCGTCAGTAACTTGTGGCCCAAGGTTCGAGGGGAAGACGAAGGTGTCCGACCGGAAACGCTCCACCGCGCTCGCGCTGGCCTCCGCGCTGGCGGGGGCGGCGGTACTGCTGGCCGCCCCCGCAGCCCATGCGGCCGTTGTCGATGTCCAGTACGACTGCAAGACCCCCATCGGGGACAAGTCGGCGGTCTCGCCGATCGAGATCAAAGGAGTCAAGGAGGGGAGCGGCTACAAGCTGACGATGTCCTTCCAGAAGGGCGTCTCCTCCAGCCCCGTCGAGCTCGGCAAGGGCGCGATGACGCCCAGCGCCGTGATCGTGGTCGACGGTGCGGAGAAGGTGTCGGTACCGGTCTCCGGGGCGCCCAACCCCGAGGCCATTCCGGCCAACACCCCCATCAAGATCTCCGACCTCTCGGGCACGTACACGCCCAAGAAGTCCGGCAAGGTCACCCTCACCGCGGGCGTGCTCACGATCAAGGCGATGGGTACGACCACCACCTGCACCCCGGGCAACAGCCCCAAGCCGTCCCTCGAACTCGATGTGACGGGCTCCGGCGGCGCCACCGGATCCACGGGCTCCACGGGCTCCACCGGGGACAGCCTCCCGCAGACGGGCCCCGAGGACTCCGCGATCGCCCTCGGAACCCTCGGCGCCACCGTGCTCCTCTCCGGCGCGGCCGGCGTGCTCTGGCTGACCCGCCGCGGCCAGCGGGCCCGGTCCTGAACGGAGCGCACCCGGTCATGTCCGTGCTCCACTCGCCCCGCAGGCCCGGCGGGCTCCTCCTCGCCACCGTCGCCGCCGCCGTCGCCGTGCTGTCCTGCACGGCGGCGGCCCCGGCCGCCGCCGACGAGCCCGGCTGGACCGCCGAGCCCGTCGCCGGGAGCGCGCCGGCGGCGGCGAAGTCCGGGGCCCGCCCGTACCCCGCGCGCCCGTACTTCTACCTCTCGGGCACCTCCGGCACGGTGCTGGAGGACCGCCTCGCCCTGGCCAACACCAGCGACCGGGAGCACACCATCACCCTGCGCGGCGCCGACGCCTACAACACGGCCGCCGGCGCCTTCGCCGTGCGACCCGACAAGGAGTCCACCGGCGCGGGCCTGTGGATCAGCTTCGGCGCGGGCACCACGGTCAAGGTCCCGGCGCACACCCGCGCCGTGGTCCCCTTCACCGTCACCGTGCCGCCCGGCTCCCCGCCCGGGGACCACCCGGCCGCCGTCGTCGCCACCGAGTCCGGCCGCGAGGTGGGCGTACGGGTCCACCTGCGCGTCGGCGGCCCGGCGCTGGCGGCGCTCACGGTCGAGGACGTCTCCGTACGCGGCAAGGGCGCGACCGCGCGCGTGGCGTACACCCTGGTCAACCGCGGCAACGTGGCCCTCGCCCCCGAGCTCGCCATCGGCGCCGAGGGAACCCTCGGCAAGGTCGCGGGCCGCAGCATCCGCACCCTGCCGGTCGAGGTGCTGCCCGGCCAGCGCGTGGAACTGACCGAACCCTGGCCCGGCGCGCCCGTGTTCGACCGGGTCGCCCTGACCCTCACCGTCACGGCCCCCGGCGGCGCCCGCGCCACGGGCAGCACCTCGGCCTGGTTCGTGCCCTGGGGCATCGCGGGCACGACCGGCCTCGGGCTGCTGGGCCTCGGCGCCGTCGCGTCGGCCGCACTGCTCCTCGAACGCAAGCGGCGCATCCGGTCCGGCGACGGGCCCGGACCGGGGTCCGGACCGGGAGCCGGGCCCGCCCCGCACGGGAGCGCCGTACCCGAAGAAGCCCCAGCGCCGGAACACGAGTTGACGGGAGCACCCAGGTGAGCGCCAAGGCCGGTGGGAGACGCGGCGGCACGATCAGGGCCCTGGCCGTCGCGGGACGCGCGGGGCTGGCGGCGGGGTTGGCGGTGTGCGCGCTGACGCTGTTCGCGGCGGCCCCGGCCGCCGCGGACGACGGGCCCGAACCCGCGGTGGCCCTCTCGCTCAAGGAGGCCGCCAAGGGCACGGAGCTGGCCGTCACCGGAACGGGCTGGCGGGCCAAGACCATGGTGATGCTGCTGGTCTGCGGGCAGAACATGATCGGCGGCACCAACAGCTGCGCCAACGCCGACGGGGTGGCCGTCTCGGTCGCCGATGACGGGCACTTCTCCGCGCAGCTCCCGGTCGTCGCCCCGCCCAAGCCCTGCCCCTGCGTGGTCAACGTGACCTCCGTCAACGGGGACCAGTCCACCGTCGCGGCCCCGCTGAAGATCACCGACCACCCGGTGGCCGACCTGCCGGCCGAGAGCGGCACGGCCCGGCTCGCCCTGCTCACCGGGGTCCGGCTCAAGGGTGAGGACGGGGTGCTGACCTGGTTCGGGGCCCCGCCCGGCCGGAAGTTCACGGTCACCGTGGGCAATCTCGGCTCCGCCGCGGTCAAGGACCCGGTCTTCCAGCTCGGCACCGCCCACGGGGTGTTCGCGCCGACCTGGGAGGAGGTCCGCTGGAAGGGCACCATCCCGCCCGGCGGCAAGGCGGAGGTCGCCCTCGACGCCACCCTCCCGGCCGGCGCCCACGGGGACTACACCCTCTCCCTCAAGTACGGGGAGACGGTCCTGGCCACCCAGCCCTGGGGCGTGGCCCGCCCGTACGGGGTGCTGCTGTTCTGGGGCCTGCTCCTGCTGGTGATCCCGGCCGGGATCTTCCGGATCGGCATGGCCGTCGTCGACAAGGCCCGCCCGCGTGCCGGGCTCTCGTCGAACGGCGGCCGCCACCGCGGCCACCGGCCGCAGTCCGACCCGGCGGCGGCGGTGACCGCCCGGCTGCCCCGGATCCCGGCGGTACGGGGGCCCGCGCGCGGCCCCGTACGCGTCCCGCCGGCCGAACCCCCACAGACCACCACGGCGGCCCTGCCGTGGTTCACCCCGGACAGCGCGCCGGGGACAGCGGAAACACAGGCAACTGCACCACAGACGTCCGCACCGTCTGAGAACAGTCCGACGACGAAGGGACTTCAGTGAAAACCCAACGGAGGGCGAGCGCGGCCGCGGTCGCGCTGCTGCTCGGCGGCGCGGGCATCGTCATGGGGGCCACGCCTGCTCAGGCGGAGGTGGTCGAGGTCAAGTACGACTGCCAGACGCCCATCGGCTCCAAGTCGGCGGTCTCGCCGATCGACATCAAGGCCGTCAAGGAGGGCAGCGGGTACAAGGTGACGATGTCCTTCCAGAAGGGCGTCTCCTC
Source organism: Streptomyces sp. NPDC058401 (assembly GCF_042722885.1). Classification (NCBI taxonomy): domain Bacteria; kingdom Bacillati; phylum Actinomycetota; class Actinomycetes; order Kitasatosporales; family Streptomycetaceae; genus Streptomyces; species Streptomyces sp. NPDC058401. The sequence continues at coordinate 5,339 of NZ_JBHXKA010000163.1, read as the reverse complement.
CAGCCCCGTCGGGCTCGAGGCGGGCTCGATGACCCCGAGCGCGAAGATCGTTCTGGGCGGTGACGACACCGGGGCGCTCGATGTCACCGGCCCGGCCAACCCCGAGAAGATCCCGGCCAACACTCCCATCAAGATCAGCGATCTGTCGGGCACGTACACGCCCAAGAAGTCCGGCAAGGTCACCTTCACCGCCGGCGTCCTGCTGATCAAGGCGTTGGGGACGACCTCCACCTGTACCCCGGGCAACAGCCCCAAGCCGTCCCTGGAACTGGACGTGACGGTCGGGGGCGGCACCACGCCGCCCACCACCCCGCCGCCGACCAGCAAGCCCCCCACCAGCCCGCCGCCCACCAGCAAGCCCCCGACCACTCCGCCGCCCACCACGGCTCCGCCCACCAGCCCCGCGCCGTCCCCGACCGACGGGGGCCAGACCGACTTCCCGGGCAAGCCCGTGGACGTCACCTTCGACTGCGGGGCCTTCATGCCCAACGGCCCGCTGAAGGGCAAGGTGACGATCAACGCGAAGAAGAACGGCGGCAGCTACGAACTGACCGCCACGACCGCCAAGGGCGTCATGAACAGCCCCGCGGACCTTCCGGCGGGCGCGCTCCAGCCCGCGCTGGACATCAAGCTCGGCGGCGCCGACAGCGGCATCGTCAAGGTCAGCGGGCCGGGCAACCCCGAGCCGATCAAGGTCGGCGCCCCGGTCAGCCTCAGTGACATGAAGGGCACCTACAAGCCCGGCAAGACCGGCAAGACCACGCTGACCCCGGACAAGCTGACGATCAGCGTGGTCATGGCCCCGGGCGCCGCACCGATCGTGGTGCCCTGCACCGCGAGCGGAGCCACGGCCTCGCTCACGCTGGACACCGCCGCCCAGCCCGGCGGCTCCGGCACCTCCGGCTCTTCCGGCTCCTCGGGCAGCGCCGCCGCCGCGGGCGGCCTCGCCCAGACCGGAGCCTCGGACGAGGGCGGCATCAAGGCCCTGGCCCTGGTCGCCGGCACGGTCATGCTGCTTGGCGCGGCCGTCTTCACCTTCACCCCGTGGCGCCGCCTGCGCGGCCGGCGGTAACGGCCCGCCGGCGGCAACCGTCCGCCGGCGGCAACCGTCCGCCGGCGGCAACTGCACTCCCGCGGGAAACGGCCCGCCCGCGGGAAACGGAACGGCCCGGCACACCTTTCGGTGTGCCGGGCCGTTCGCGCGGAAGGCCGGGTGCGTCAGTGCACGGTGCCCATCAGGGCCTGGACCTTCTTGCGGTACGCGTAGACCGCGAGGCCGGCGACCACTGCGGCCAGGGCCTCGAAGCCGATGATCCAGGTGCCGTTCAGGTCCACCTTGGCGATGGAGAGCAGGCTGGTGATGCAGTCACCGGCGGTGACCGCGAGGAACCAGACGCCCATCATCTGGGAGGCGTACTTCTGCGGCGCCATCTTCGTGGTGACCGAGAGGCCGACCGGGGAGAGGCACAGCTCACCGATGGTCTGGATCATGTAGATCGAGACGAGCCACATCGGGGAGACCATGGTGCCGTCGCCCGCCATGTTCATCGGGACGATGAAGACGAAGAACGAGGCGCCGACCAGGACCAGACCCATCGCGAACTTCACGATGGTGTTCGGCTCCTGGTTCTTGCGGGCCAGCCACAGCCACAGCCAGGCGAAGACCGGGGCCAGGGTCATCACGAACAGCGGGTTCAGCGACTGGTACCAGGTGGCCGAGAAGCCGAGTCCGAAGACGGTGTCGGCGGTCTTGTCATCGGCGAACAGGGACAGCGTGGAGCCACCCTGGTCGTAGATCATCCAGAAGACGGCGGCGGCGACGAAGAAGAAGATGTACGCGGTCATCTTCGACTGCTCGGTGCCCGACAGGTCCTTGTCGCGCTTGATGCGCGCCAGCACGGCGACCGGGATGAACAGGCCGGCCAGCGTCAGCGGGACCAGGGCCCAGTTCAGCGTGTAGGCGCCCAGGGCGACCACGGCGCCGTAGAAGACGGCGATGCCCACGGCCGCGAGGGCGACCTTCGTGAGGACGGCCTTGCGCTCCTCGGGGGACAGCGGGTTCGGGACCAGGCTGCTCTTCGGGCTCAGGTGCTTGGTGCCGAGCAGGAACTGGGCGAGGCCCAGCGCCATGCCGACGGCCGCGAGGGCGAAGCCCATGTGCCAGTTGTGCTCCTTGCCGACCGTTCCGACGACGAACGGAGCGACGAAGGCGCCGAGGTTGATGCCGATGTAGAAGAGGGTGAAGCCACCGTCACGGCGCGGGTCCTCGGGACCGTCGTACAGGTGGCCGACCATCGTGGAGATGTTGGCCTTCAGCAGGCCGGAACCGGCTGCGACGAGGATCAGACCGACGAAGAACATCGCCTGGCCCGGCACGGCCAGCGAGATGTGACCGGCAATGATCACGAATCCGGCGATGGCGACCGTCTTGCGGGCGCCCCAGACGCGGTCACCGAACCATCCGCCCGGCATGGCCATCAGGTAGACCATGGAGACGTACACGGAGTAGATCGCCGTGGTCGTCGCCGCGGTCATCGCGAGGCCGCCGCCCTGGCTGCCCGTGGCGGCGTCGGCGCCGCCCGAGACCAGGTAGTACACGAGGAGGGCGCGCATGCCGTAGTAGGAGAACCGCTCCCACATCTCGGTCATGAACAGAGTGGCCAGGCCACGGGGGTGTCCGAAGAAGGTCTTCTCGGTGGACGAGTCCGCCGAGCCCTTCGTCAGGCTGGAAGCCATGGTCGATCCTTGCTTGCTCGGGACGCGCGGCTTCGTGAGCTCAACGGCGCCCGGTGAGGGGTGGCCGGTACCGGCTTCGGGTGCTCCGGACCCCACGCCCGGGGGTTCGCTCCGCGGGGGCGAAGACGAAGGAACATCCGACACCGGGATCCACGCCCGCCGCGCTCCATCGCGCGAAGGGCCCGGCCCATAGGTCATTCACAGTCATCTGCTGCCCGGAACGGGCGTGCGATAACAATGCCTGCCCGATCAGGGCAGAAATAGAGACTTTCGGCTGGTTTTCGCTCGAAAGTCTCTTGGAGGTAGTGCATCAGGCGTCTCGACACCATACGACACGACAGTGGCGCATATGAAAGTACTTGAGATATGGATCACAGGTGGCGGTGGAACCAACTGGCCACATTCGAAGGCCGTGAGGAGTTAATAAGCCCAGATAGACAGGGCCTTGCAGGTGGGCCTCTTCTTTCCCCCGCCGCGGACTACCATCACCCACATGACGCGTGTACTGCTCGCCGAGGACGACGCATCCATCTCGGAACCCCTGGCCCGCGCCCTGCGCCGGGAAGGGTACGAGGTCGAGGTCCGGGAGGACGGCCCCACCGCCCTGGACGCGGGACTGCAGGGCGGCATCGACCTCGTCGTGCTGGACCTGGGGCTGCCGGGCATGGACGGTCTGGAAGTCGCCCGCCGGCTGCGTGCCGAGGGCCACGGTTTCCCGATCCTGGTCCTCACCGCCCGGGCCGACGAGGTCGACACGGTCGTGGGCCTGGACGCCGGCGCCGACGACTACGTGACCAAACCCTTCCGGCTGGCCGAGCTGCTCGCCCGGGTCCGGGCCCTGCTGCGCCGCGGCGCCAACGAGGCCTCCCAGGCCCCGGCCACCCACGGGGTGCGCATCGACGTCGAATCGCACCGCGCCTGGATGGGCGAGGAGGAGCTCCAGCTCACGGCGAAGGAGTTCGACCTGCTGCGGGTCCTCGTCCGCGACGCGGGCCGGGTCGTCACCCGCGACCAGCTCATGCGCGAGGTCTGGGACACCACCTGGTGGTCCTCCACCAAGACCCTCGACATGCACATCTCCTGGCTGCGCAAGAAGCTCGGAGACGACGCGGCCAACCCCCGTTACATCGCCACCGTCCGCGGGGTCGGCTTCCGCTTCGAGAAGAGCTGAGACCGCGCGGGACCGCATCACCGGGGACGACTAGGGCATTCTCGGAGACATGCGCCGCCGTCTGATCAACTCCACGCTCGCCGTGGTGCTCGTCGTCATCGCCGTCTTCGGGGTCTCCCTCGTCATCGTCGAGACGCGCACCATCACCAGCAGCGCCCAGGACCGCATCGAGTCCGATGCGCTGCGGCTGGTGGGCGCCGTCGAGAGCGACGTCCTGGAGAAGAAGCCGATCGACCCCGACGCGCTCTCCGGGCAGCTCGGCGCCGGCCGGTACGCCCGGATCACGATCCCCGGCCGGGCACCGGTCGAGATCGGGGCGCCCATCGCCGACAGCGTCGTCCGGGGCACCGCCCGCGGTGAGCGGGGCGAGGTCGTGGTCGTGGAGGAGTCCCGTTCCACCGTCACCCGCGAGGTCGGCCGGACCCTGGCCGTGGTCGGCGCCGTCGCGCTGCTCGCCGTCGTGGCGGCCGTCCTGCTCGCCGTACGCCAGGCCAACCGGCTGGCCTCCCCGCTGACCGACCTCGCCGAGACGGCCGAGCGCCTCGGATCGGGAGACCCGCGGCCCCGCCACAAGCGGTACGGGGTCCCCGAGCTGGACCGGGTCGCCGACGTACTGGACTCCAGCGCCGAGCGGATCGGCCGCATGCTCACCGCCGAGCGGCGCCTCGCCGCGGACGCCTCGCACCAGCTGCGCACCCCGCTCACCGCCCTGTCGATGCGGCTGGAGGAGATCACCGTCACCGACGACCTGGAGACCGTACGGGAGGAGGCGACGATCGCCCTGACCCAGGTGGAACGGCTCACCGACGTGGTCCAGCGGCTCCTGACGAACTCCAGGGACCCGCGCACGGGCTCGGCCGTCCCCTTCGACCTGGACGAGGTCGTCAAGCAGCAGCTGGAGGAGTGGCGCCCCGCCTACCGCAGCGCCGGCCGGGCCGTCGTCCGCTCCGGGAAGACCGGCATCCGCGCCGTGGGCACCCCGGGCGCGGTCTCGCAGGTCCTGGCGACCCTGGTGGAGAACTCCCTCATGCACGGCGGCGGCACCGTGGCCCTGCGCACCCGCGTGATCGGCAACCAGGCCGTACTGGAGGTCACCGACGAGGGACCGGGAGTCCCGCCGGACCTCGGCAACCGGATCTTCGAGCGGGCCATCAGCGGCCGCAACTCCACCGGCATCGGCCTCGCCGTGGCCCGGGACCTCGCGGAGGCGGACGGCGGGCGCCTGGAGCTGCTCCAGACCCGGCCGCCGGTGTTCGCCCTGTTCCTCAGCCGGACCGCCCCGCAGCGCTCCGAACCGGAGCAGACGGTCCGCTGAGGGCGGCCGCGGGCGGGGAGCCCGGCTCGGGCCGCCTCAGTTCGCGGCGGTCTCGGGGGTCCGCGTCACCGGGGCCTGTGCGTCCACAGGAGCTCCGGGGGCTCCGGGGGCTGTGGG
>NZ_JBHXKA010000162.1:0-16597 GCF_042722885.1 Streptomyces sp. NPDC058401 | reverse complement strand
GACGAAGGACCTCTCCGGGGCGGGCATCAAGGCGACCGTGGTGTACGCGCCGCTGCCGCCGCGCTAGCGGACGCCGGCCGGGGCCGGCGACCGGGCTGCCGACCGGCCCCCGGGGCGGGACCTGCGCCCCCACTTCGTACGCCGAAAGGCCCCGATCGCGTCCTCGTCTGGACGCGGTCGGGGCCTTTCCCGTAGGGAGTCCGGGGGCGAAATGTGTCCTACGCCGCACCTCCGGCGAGGCTCCAGAACCGCTCCACGATGTCGGTGAGGTACTCACGTCCCGAATCACCGCTGCCGGCCTCGCCCTGACCGGTGCCCCAGCTCAGGGTCGCCAGCATCCGCGACTGGTACTCGCCGTGCAGCTGCTCCAGCACCCGCTCCAGGTGCGCCTTGGGCACCGGGAGCAGCTTGGCCAGCGGCTTCACGTACGCCTGCCAGCGGGTGGTCACCGCGCTGCGCAGCAGTTCGGACAGCTCCTCGCGCTTGCCGGTCGCCGTCACGAACTGGGCCAGGTTCAGCCCCAGCGCCGTCGCCAGCGCGGCGGACTGGCGCTCGTTGCCCTTCCAGCGGCCGGAGTCCTCCATCTTCTGGTAGGCACCCGCCTCCACCCCGACCCGGCGGGCCAGGTCGTCGGCGCCCAGACCCCGGGCGATGCGGTGCTCCCGCAGGGTGACGGGCTCGGCGAGCAGCTCTCCCGGGGAACACCAGAGCACGCCGGCCAGGGCGGTGAGCTCGGGGGAGGTGGGCGAAATCTCGCCACGCTCCCACGCCATCACGGTCTCGGGAGTGACGAGGAGTCCGTACTGGGCGCGCAGGCCATAGGCGACATGACCGGGAGCCATGCCCAGGGCCGCGCGGAGACGACGCGCGGCGGGGGCATTGAAGGGGGGGCTGGAGTGCACATGGCACACCGTAGGAGTGGCCGAGGTGCGGCGACTACAGACCAAACAAACAAGCCCATAACTCGTAGGAACGTCCTATGGAGTTAAGGCCTTTGGACGGTTTTCCCTGCGACTGTCCGGTAATCGGAGCGGGTGGTGATCCACTTCCTAGCGTACGTTTCCGGCCGCCCGGAGGGATACCCCCGTGCGTGATCCCTCTCACAAGACCGGACCGCTCCGAACCGGCCACCCGGCCCCTCCGTGCTCCATGACGCGGAGGCCCTCGCTCACGGGGGTGGCGAGGGTCTCCCCACCCCTCTCCCCGCAGCAGCTCCTTGCCTTGACGCCGGGGTCAAGGATTACCGTCGGGGCCATGCGAATCGGCGAACTGGCCGAGCGTGCGGGCACCAGCACCCGGACGCTCAGGTACTACGAGTCGCGGGGTCTGCTGCCCGCCCGGCGCGACGGCAACGGCTACCGCACCTACGACGAGGAAGACCTGCGGCTGCTCCGCCAGATCCGCACGCTCCAGGACTTCGGCTTCGAGCTGGAGGAGACCCGCCCGTTCGTGGAGTGCCTGCGCGCCGGGCACCCGTCCGGCGATTCCTGCCCGGCCTCGCTGGCCGTCTACCGGCGCAAGCTCACCGAACTGGACGACCTGATCGGCCGCCTCGGCGAGGTGCGCGACCAGGTCGCGAGCCAGCTCGCCGAAGCCGAAAACGAAGCCGAGGCCGAAGCGGAAACCGAAGCCGAAACCGAATCGGCGCGGCCCAGATGCGAGATGACCGGCTGATCCGGCCGGGACGACGAGAGGGGAAGCAAGCACATGATCAAGGCCCACGGCGTGACCGAAGTGACCGACGCGGACTTCGAGGCGGAGGTGCTCGCCGAGCGCGGCCGGCCCGTCCTGGTGGAGTTCACCGCCGACTGGTGCGGCCCCTGCCGTCAGCTCGCACCCGTCCTGTCCGCCGTCGCCGCGGAAGAGGCCGGCCGCCTCAAGGTCGTGCAGATCGACGCGGACACCAACCCCGAGACCGTGGTGCGCCACGGGGTGCTGTCCATGCCGACCCTGCTCGTCTTCCGCGACGGCGAACCCGTCCTGCAGCTGGTCGGAGCCCGCGCCAAGCGCAGGCTCCTCCAGGAACTGGAAGGGGTGCTGACCGCTACTACGGCCGCGGCATCGGGCTGAGCCAGACCGTCGACAGTGGCGGCAGGGTCAGGCGCAGGCTCGCCGCCCGGCCCTGTGCGGGCACCGGCTCGGGCCGCACCGGCTGGGTGTGGTGGACGCCGCTGCCGCCGTAGAGCTGCTGGTCGGTGTTGAGGACCTCCCGCCACAGCGGCACCTCCTCCGGGACCCCGATCCGGTACCCGTGCCGGACCACCGGCGAGAAGTTCGAGACGCACAGCAGCTGCGAGCCGTCCTGCGCGAACCGCAGGAAGGCGAAGACGTTGTCCTCCGCGGCGTCCGCCTCCACCCAGGCGAACCCCTCCGGCACCGTGTCCCGCTCCCACAGGGCCGGAGCCGCCCGGTAGGTGCGGTTCAGGTCGCCCACGAGGCTGCGTACGCCCCGGTGGTCGGCGGCCGCCGCGTACGAGGAGTCCAGCAGCCACCAGTCCGGGCCGTACGTCTCGGACCACTCCGAGCCCTGCGCGAACTCCTGCCCCATGAACAGCAGCTGCTTGCCCGGGTGGGCCCACATGAAGCCCAGGTACGCACGGTGTATGGCCCGCTGCTGCCACCAGTCGCCGGGCATCTTCGACACCAGCGAGCCCTTGCCGTGCACCACCTCGTCGTGCGAGATCGGCAGCACGTAGTTCTCGCTGAACGCGTAGACCATCCCGAAGGTCATGTCGTGGTGGTGGTACTTGCGGTGCACCGAATCCTTCGACGCGTAGCGCAGGGTGTCGTGCATCCAGCCCATGTTCCACTTCAGGCCGAAGCCGAGACCGCCCCCGTCGGTGGGCTGGGTGACGCCCGGCCACGCCGTGGACTCCTCGGCGATCGTCACCACGCCCGGGCAGCGCCGGTAGACGGTCGCGTTCATCTCCTGGAGCATCGCCACCGCGTCGAAGTTCTCCCGGCCGCCGTGCTCGTTCGGCGTCCACTCGCCGTCCTTGCGCGAGTAGTCCAGGTAGAGCATCGAGGCCACCGCGTCCACGCGCAGCCCGTCCACGTGGAACTCCTGGCACCAGTACACCGCGTTGGCCACGAGGAAGTTCCGGACCTCGCGGCGCCCGTAGTCGAACTCCAGCGTCCCCCAGTCCGGGTGCGCGGCCCGCTGCGGGTCGTGGTGCTCGTACAGCGGCCGTCCGTCGAACTCGGCGAGCGCCCAGTCGTCGCGCGGGAAGTGCGCCGGCACCCAGTCGACGATCACCCCGATCCCGGCCCGGTGCAGTGCGTCCACCAGGAAGCGGAAGTCGTCCGGGGTGCCCATCCGGGAGGTCGGCGCGTAGAAACCGGTGACCTGGTAGCCCCAGGAGCCGCCGAAGGGGTGCTCGGCGACCGGCATCAGCTCCACGTGCGTGAAGCCGAGCTCCGTCACGTACGCCGGCAGCTGCTCGGCCAGCTGCCGGTAGGAGAGCCCGGGCCGCCAGGACGCCAGGTGCAGCTCGTACACCGAGAAGGGGGCCTGGTGCGGCGGGCGCTCACCGCGCTTCGCCATCCACTCCGCGTCCTGCCAGGCGTACGAGGAGGCCGTCACCACCGAGGCGTTGGCCGGCGGGACCTCGGTGTGCCTGGCCATCGGGTCGGCGCGCAGGGTGTGCGAGCCGTCCGGGCGGGTGATGTCGTACTTGTACAGGGCGCCCTCGCCGACCCCGGGCAGGAACAGCTCCCACACACCGGTCGCCCCGAGCGAGCGCATCGGGTGGGCGACCGAGTCCCAGTAGGAGAAGTCCCCGCTGACCCGCACCCCCTGCGCGTTCGGCGCCCACACCGTGAACCGGGTGCCCGCCACGCCCTGGTGGACCATCGGCTCCGAGCCGAGCGCCGTCCACAGCTCCTCGTGCCGGCCCTCGCCGATCAGGTGCAGGTCGAGTTCGCCGAGCGCGGGCAGGAACCGGTAGGGGTCGTGGACCTCCACCTCGTCGCTGTCGTACGTCACCAGCAGCCGGTAGTCCGGCACCCCGCTCAGCGGCAGCAGCCCCGAGAACAGGCCGTCCCCGTCGTCGAGGAGCTCGGCCCGCAGCCCCTTGGCGACGATGGTGACCGCCTTCGCGTACGGACGCAGCACCCGGAAGGACACCCCGCCCCGCTGGGCCCGGGCCCCGAGCACCCCGTGCGGATCGTGGTGGCGGCCCTCCAGCAGCCGGGCCCGCTCCTCCGCGTCCAGCGCCGGCACCGGACGGACCCCGCGCGGCGGGGCCGCCCGCCGGGCCCTGGGGGCCCGGGCCTTCTTCGCACTCGTTTCGGCGGGGGTGCCGGGGGTGTCGACGGTCGTCTTGGCTTCGTCGCGGACGGTCGGTGACGGCTGTCGTGCGGCGCTCACGCGAGCGGCCTCCTCGGGGGCTTCGGATGGTGGGGGGTGGCGGGTCCGGGGACGGGGGGATGCGTGCGGTGGGAGGGCGGACGCTGCGGCTCCGACAGCCGTCGGATCGCCGCCATCGGCACGTGCAGCCAGTCGGGCCGGTGCCGGGACTCGTAGCGGGCCTCGTACACCGCCTTGTCGGTCTCGTAGGCGCGCAGGAGTACGGGGTCCTCGCGCGGGTCCCGGCCGGACGTGCGGGCGTAGCCCTCGCAGAACGCGGCCCGGCAGTCGTCCGCCCAGGCGGGGGCGAACGGCCGGTGGGAGCGGGCCGCGTAGTCGAAGGAACGCAGTATCCCGGCGATGTCCCGCACCGCCGGTTCGGGGCGGCGCCGGTCGGCCAGCGGCCGGGCCGGCTCGCCCTCGAAGTCGATCAGCGCCCAGCTGCCGTCCATGGTGCGCAGGGTCTGGCCCAGGTGCAGGTCCCCGTGGATCCGCTGGGCGGACACCCCGGTCCCGCGGGAGGCGGCCAGTGCGTCGAAGGCTCCGCGCAGCCCCGCCTCGTAGGGGCGCAGGGCCGGTACCTCGCGGGCGGTGGCGGCGAGCCGGGCCGTCATCCCGGCGGCGAGCCGGGCCGTCTGCTCCGGGCCCAGTGCGACGGTGGGCAGGGCCGCGGCCAGGGCGTCGTGCACCTCGGCGGTGGCCCGGCCCAGCGCGTGCGCCTCGGCGGTGAAGTCGGCGCCGGTGCGCAGCCGGTGCAGCGCGAGCTGCCAGCCGTCGTCGGAGCCGCGCAGGTACGGCTGGAGCACGCCCAGGGTCAGCGGTTCGGAGCCGGGCAGCTCGGCCTCGTACCAGGCGACCGGCGCGGGCACCCGGGTGCAGCCGGCCAAGGCCAGGGCCCGGGGCAGCTCCAGGTCGGGATTGACTCCGGGGCCGACCCTTCTGAAGATCTTCAGGATGTACGAATCCCCGTAGATCAGCGAGGAGTTGGTCTGTTCCCCGGACAGCGGCCGGGGGGTGGGCGCCTCGGGGATCACGGCGGCCGGATCCCGGTCGAAGCGGAGCGGGCCGAGGGTGCCGGGGGAGCGCAGCCGCTCCAGCAGCAGCGAGGCGAGCCGCGGATCGCCCAGGCCCTCGTAGACCGACTGGCCGGCGTACGGGCCCTGCTCGGCGTGGCCGATCAGCGCCGGCGCGAGGGCCGGCGGCAGCGGGCTCGGGCGGATGCCGAGCAGCAGCTGGTAGCAGTCCCCGTCCACGTCCAGCAGCAGGTGCAGGAGTCCGGGGGCGGATCCGGGCGGCAGCAGTTCGGCCGCCGAGATGGTCCTGAGCCGTCCGATGGCCCGGCCCTTGCCCGCGAACCAGCGCTGGGCGGGCAGCCAGGCCCGCAGCATCGGTTCCAGTGGGCCGAGCCCGAACCCGGTTCCGAGCCCGAGCCCGGTGGCCCGGTCGGCGGTGAGCCGATTCCGGGCGGATGCAGCCTCCGACATGGCGTCGCGTCCTTTCCCCGGGCCGTCAAAGAATGCGCATTGTGTCCCGGATTACGCTGCTTGCTTCTCCGGTGTGTGCGAGTGTCGGGTCAGGATGATCCGTACAGGGGCGGGCGGTTGACCCATTCGCCGCGCCCGCCCCGGGCCGGCACCTACTCCGCGCGCAGGCGGAACCAGTAGAAACCGTGGCCCGCCAGGGTCAGCAGGTACGGCCATTCGCCGATCGGCGGGAAGCGGACATCGCCGGTGAGTTCCACCGGGACCCGCCCGTTGAACGACCGCAGGTCCAGCTCGGTGGGCTGCGCGAAGCGCGAGAAGTTGTGCACGCACAGCACCAGGTCGTCCCCGTATTCACGGAGGAAGGCCAGTACCGCCGGGTTCGTCGAGGGCAGTTCGGTGTACGAGCCCAGTCCGAAGGCCGGGTTGGCCTTGCGGACCTCGATCATCCGGCGGGTCCAGTGCAGCAGCGAAGACGGTGAGGCCATCGCCGCTTCGACATTGGTCACCTGGTACCCGTGGACCGGGTCCATGATGACCGGCAGGTTCAGCCTGCCCGGATCGCACGAGGAGAAACCGGCGTTGCGGTCCGGGGTCCACTGCATCGGGGTGCGCACGCCGTCGCGGTCGCCGAGCCAGATGTTGTCGCCCATGCCGATCTCGTCGCCGTAGTACAGCACCGGCGAACCGGGCAGCGACAGCAGCAGGGCGGTGAACAGCTCCATCTGGTTGCGGTCGTTGTCCAGCAGGGGGGCGAGCCGGCGCCGGATGCCGATGTTGGCCCGCATCCGCGGGTCCTTGGCGTACTCGGCGTACATGTAGTCGCGCTCTTCGTCCGTGACCATTTCGAGGGTGAGCTCGTCGTGGTTGCGCAGGAAGATGCCCCACTGGCAGCGGTCCGGGATCGCCGGGGTCTTGGCCAGGATTTCGGAGACCGGGTAGCGGGACTCTCTTCGCACCGCCATGAAGATGCGCGGCATGACGGGGAAGTGGAAGGCCATGTGGCATTCGTCCCCGCCCTTCTGGAAGTCCCCGAAGTAGTCGACTACGTCCTCGGGCCACTGGTTGGCCTCGGCGAGCAGCACGGTGTCCGGGTAGTGCGCGTCGATCTCGGCGCGGACCGCCTTCAGGAGGGTGTGGGTGCGCGGCAGGTTCTCGCAGTTGGTGCCCTCCTCGGCGTACAGGTAGGGCACGGCGTCGAGACGGAAGCCGTCGATGCCGAGGTCGAGCCAGAAGCGGAGCGCGGAGACGATCTCCTCGACGACGGCCGGGTTCTCGTAGTTGAGGTCCGGCTGGTGGGAGAAGAACCGGTGCCAGTAGTACTGCTTGCGGACCGGGTCGTACGTCCAGTTCGAGGTCTCGGTGTCCACGAAGATGATGCGGGCGTCCTGGAACTGCTTGTCGTTGTCGGCCCACATGTAGTAGTCGCCGTAGGGCCCGTCGGGGTCCTTGCGGGACTGCTGGAACCACTCGTGCTGATCGCTCGTGTGGTTCATCACGAAGTCGATGATCACTCGCATGCCGCGGGTGTGCGCCGCGTCCACGAACTCCACGAAGTCGGCGAGGTCGCCGAATTCGGGCAGCACTGAGGTGTAGTCGGCGACGTCGTAGCCCCCGTCGCGCAGGGGTGAGGCGAAGAACGGCGGGAGCCACAGGCAGTCGACGCCGAGCCACTGGAGGTAGTCCAGCTTGGCGGTGAGCCCCTTGAGGTCACCCACGCCGTCGCCGTTGCTGTCGTGGAAGGACCGTACGAGGACCTCGTAGAAGACCGCCCGCTTGAACCAGTCGGGATCGCGGTCCTTGGCGGGGGTGTCCTCGAACGTGTCGGGGACGGGATCGTTGATCATCATGAGATGGGTGACCCTCCGGTGGGCGGGGACGGTCGCAGAGCCGCCAGTACGTGCGCGGGCGTGCGGCCCGGTTCCAGGCGCACGTAGTTGGCCCTGCCCCAGTGATAGGTCTCGCCGGTGAGCTCGTCGCGCACCGCGAGGGACCCGTGCCAGTCGAGGCCGAGTACCGGCATGTCCAACGAGACCGTCGCCTCCTGGGTGTGGTGCGGATCGAGGTTGACGACCACCAGTACGGAATTGCTCCCCGCGTGCTTCGAATAGGCGATCACTTGTTCGTTGTCGGTCGGGTGGAAATGGATGTCGCGCAACTGCTGGAGGGCGGGGTTGCGCCGGCGCAGCCGGTTCAGGGAGGTGATCAGCGGGGCGATGGAGCGGCCCTCGCGGTCGGCGGCGGCCCAGTCGCGCGGGCGCAGCTCGTACTTCTCGGAGTTCAGGTACTCCTCGCTGCCCTCCTTGACCGGGGTGTTCTCGCAGAGCTCGTAACCGGCGTAGACCCCCCAGGTGGGGGAGAGCGTGGCGGCGAGGACCGCGCGGACCTCGAAGGCGGGGCGGCCGCCGTGCTGAAGGTATGCGTGCAGGATGTCGGGGGTGTTGACGAAGAAATTCGGCCGCATGACGGAGGCGGAGCGGGTGTCCGCGAGCTCGGTCAGGTACTCGGTCAGCTCGGCCTTGGTGTTGCGCCAGGTGAAGTACGTGTAGGACTGCTGGAAGCCGACGGCGGCCAGCGCCCGCATCATCGCGGGCCGGGTGAAGGCCTCGGCGAGGAAGATGACGTCGGGGTCGGACTTGTTGATGTCCGCGATCACCTTCTGCCAGAAGACCACCGGCTTGGTGTGCGGGTTGTCGACCCGGAAGATCCGGACGCCGTGCTCCATCCAGTGCCGCAGGATCCGCACCGTCTCCGCGACGATGCCGGCCATGTCGGCGTCGAAGTGGATCGGGACGATGTCCTGGTACTTCTTCGGCGGGTTCTCCGCGTACGCGATCGTCCCGTCGGCGCGGTGGCGGAACCACTCCGGGTGCTTCTCCACCCACGGGTGGTCCGGGGAGCACTGCAGGGCGAAGTCCAGCGCCACCTCGATGCGCAGCTCGCGGGCCCTGGCGACGAAGGCGTCGAAGTCCTCCAGGGTCCCCAGCTCGGGGTGGACCGCGTCGTGGCCGCCCTCCGTGGAGCCGATGGCCCAAGGCACACCCGGATCCCAACTCCCCGCGGACAGCGTGTTGTTCGGACCCTTGCGGTAGGTGCTGCCGATCGGGTGGATCGGCGGCAGGTACACCACGTCGAAGCCCATCGCGGCGACCGCGGGAAGCCGCTCGGCAGCCGTCCGGAAGGTCCCGCTGACGGGAGCCTCACCGGGCTCCAGCACCGCCCCCTCGGACCGGGGGAACATCTCGTACCAGGAACCGAAGAGGGCGCGCTTGCGCTCGATCAGCAGCGGCAGCGGCTTGGAGGCCGTCACCAGCTCCCGCAGCGGGCGCTTGGCGAGCAGCGCGTCGATCCGCGGGCCGAGGGCGGCCGCGTACCGCTCGGAGACCGGCCGGTCCTCGTCGCGCATCACGTCCGCGGCGGCCAGCACGTGCTCGCGGCCGTCCCGCTTGGGAATCTTCGCGGCGGCCCGCTCGTAGAGCTCGGCGCCCTCCAGGAGGGTCAGCCCGGTGTCGATCCCGGCCGGGATCTTCACCGCCGCGTGGGCCCGCCAGGTGCCCACCGGATCGCTCCACGCCTCGACGGTGTACGTCCACCTCCCCTCGACCTCGGCGGACACCCGCGCCCCCCACCGGTCGGTACCGGGAGCGAGCTCGGACAGGGGCACGGGCGGCCGCAGCCGCCCGCTCGGATCTCGTAGGACGACATGGGCCGCCACGGCGTCGTGCCCCTCGCGGAACACGGTGGCGGAAATCTCGAATACCTCGTCCGCGACCGCCTTGGCGGGTCTGACGCCGCAGTCGACGGCGGGGCGGACGTCCAGCACGGGAATGCGACCGATCATGATGGGATCACCTGGGGGCAGTTCGCAGGGCTCGGTGACAACAGGCCAGCCGGCGAGGCGGCTGGTAGTGCACGCGCTGTTCGCTCTGTTTCTAGCTGCTCGGAAGACGGCTGGGCTGCGGGCATGGCCGCTCCTGTCCGCGTTCACTCGGGTGGCGGGGAGGCGGTTCCGGGGTACGCCGTGCGCTGTACCCGGGGAGCCCTTCCCACTCCAGCACGAGCCAACCCGGATGCTCGGTTAACTACTCGTACGTACTGGAACGCCTGCCCGGTCTCCCCGGCCCAACACCTGCCGATGCTCCGTCAACTCGGATGGGACTAACGGATGTCCGCACTTCCGCTGTTCCACTACGCGGGACCGCCAGGACTGCTGTGAGCCCGTGCCAACGGCAGGGGACGGGCGTGCAGTCGGCGGGGTCCGCCGCTGGAGGCCTGCTCGAGGCGCCATGGTCGGGTGGGGCGGTCGGCGCTAGCCTTCCGAGGGTGACGCTCGCGGTGCACAGCGTGGTGCGGCCGCTTCGATCCGTAATCCCCTGCGAAGGTGGAACGCGTGAAGGCTATCCGTCGATTCACCGTGCGCCCCGTCCTCCCCGAGACCCTCTCGCCGCTCGCCGACCTCGCGCGCAACCTGCGCTGGTCCTGGCACGCCGAGACCCGTGAACTCTTCCAATCCGTCGATCCCGAGGGCTGGCAAGCCGCCGGCGGGGATCCCGTCAGGCTGCTCGGCGCCGTGTCCGCCGCGCGGATCGCCGAGCTCGCCGGGGACCGGCGGTTCCTGCGGCGGCTCGCCGTGGCCGCCGCCGACCTCGATGACTACGTCCACGGCGGGCGGTGGTACCAGAGCCACGAAGCCGCCGCGGAGCTGCCCGCCGGCATCGCCTACTTCTCGCCCGAGTTCGGGATCACCGCCGCCCTGCCCCAGTACTCCGGCGGGCTCGGCATCCTCGCCGGGGACCACCTCAAGGCCGCCAGCGACCTCGGTGTCCCGCTCATCGGCGTCGGGCTGCTCTACCGGCACGGCTACTTCCGCCAGTCCCTCTCCCGGGACGGCTGGCAGCAGGAGCACTATCCGGTGCTCGACCCCAACGAACTGCCCGTCGCGCTCGTCCGCGAGGAGGACGGGACACCCGCCCGGGTGTCCCTGAGCCTCCCCGGCGGCCGGGCCCTGCACGCACACGTCTGGCAGGCCCGCGTCGGCCGGGTGCCGCTGCTGCTCCTCGACTCCGACGTCGAGGACAACGACGCCGTCGCCCGCGAGGTGACCGACCGGCTGTACGGGGGAGGCAGCGACCACCGGCTGCTCCAGGAGATGCTGCTGGGGATCGGCGGAGTGCGGGCCGTACGGGCCTACTGCCGGATCACCGGGCATCCCGACCCCGAGGTGTTCCACACCAACGA
This sequence comes from Streptomyces sp. NPDC058401, assembly GCF_042722885.1. Taxonomy (NCBI): domain Bacteria; kingdom Bacillati; phylum Actinomycetota; class Actinomycetes; order Kitasatosporales; family Streptomycetaceae; genus Streptomyces; species Streptomyces sp. NPDC058401. The sequence continues at coordinate 5,530 of NZ_JBHXKA010000162.1, read as the reverse complement.
GGGCCACGCCGGGTTCCTGGGGCTGGAGCGCATAAGAGAACTGGAGGGGCAGCAGGGGCTCGGCTTCGACGCCGCCGTCGAAGCGGTGCGCGCGGGGACCGTGTTCACCACGCACACCCCCGTCCCCGCCGGCATCGACCGCTTCGACCGTGCCCTGGTCGCCCGCCACTTCGGTGACGGCGGCGAACTGGCCGGCGTACCCGTCGACCGGATCCTGGCGCTCGGCGCCGAGACCTACCCCGGCGGCGACCCCGGGGTGTTCAACATGGCGGTGATGGGCCTGCGCCTCGCCCAGCGGGCCAACGGGGTCTCCACCCTGCACGGCGCCGTCAGCCGCGGGATGTTCGCCGGGCTGTGGCCGGGATTCGACCCCGCCGACGTGCCCATCACCTCGGTGACCAACGGCGTGCACGCCCCGACCTGGGTGGCGCCCGAGGTGGTGAAGCTCGGCGCGAAGCAGATCGGCGCCGGCCGCACCGAGGACGCGCTGTCCGTCGGCGGCTCGCAGCGCTGGGACGCCGTCGCCGACATCCCCGACCAGGACGTCTGGGACCTGCGCCGGGTGCTCAGGGAACAGCTCGTCCAGGAGGTACGGGACCGCCTGCGCGCCTCCTGGCGCCAGCGCGGGGCCGCCGACGCCGAACTGGGCTGGGTGGACTCCGTCCTCGACCCCGACGTGCTGACCATCGGGTTCGCCCGCCGGGTGCCGTCCTACAAGCGGCTCACGCTGATGCTGCGCGACCCCGACCGGCTGCGCCGCCTGCTGCTGGACCCGGACCGGCCCGTGCAGATCGTGGTCGCGGGCAAGGCGCACCCGGCCGACGACGGCGGGAAGCGGCTGGTCCAGGAACTGGTGAGGTTCGCGGACGACCCCCGCGTGCGCCACCGGATCGTGTTCCTGCCCGACTACGGCATGGCCATGGCCCAGAAGCTCTACCCGGGCTGCGACGTCTGGCTCAACAACCCGCTGCGCCCGCTGGAGGCCTGCGGCACCAGCGGGATGAAGGCGGCGCTCAACGGCTGCCTCAACCTGTCCGTGCTGGACGGCTGGTGGGACGAATGGTTCGAGCCGGACTTCGGCTGGGCCATCCCGACCGCCGACGGACTCGGCGCGGACGAGGACCGCCGCGACGACCTGGAGGCGAACGCCCTCTACGACCTGATCGAGGGCCGGGTCGCACCCCGGTTCTACGACCGGGGCGGACAGGCCGGACTTCCGGTGCGGTGGATCGAGATGGTCCGGCGCACCCTCGTCTCCCTGGGGCCCAAGGTGCTCGCGGGTCGCATGGTGCGGGAGTACGTGGAGCGGCTCTACGCTCCGGCCGCGCTCTCCCACCGCGCCCTGACCCCGGACGCGGCGCGGGACCTCGCCTGGTGGAAGGGCCGGGTCCGCGCGGCCTGGCCGCAGCTCACCGTCGAGCACGTGGAGGCCCTGACCGCGGGCCCGGTCGGCGGCACCGCCGAACTCGGGGCCACCCTCACCCTGCGCGTGCAGGTCTCCCTCGACGCGCTGGCCCCCGAGGACGTGGAGGTGCAGGCCGTCGCGGGCCGGGTCGACGCGCAGGACGTGATCCAGGGCGGGCGGGCCTTCCCGCTCAAGCCCGCCGGCGGACCCGACCTGGAGGGCCGCTGGCTGTACGAGGGCCCGCTCGCCCTCGACCGTACGGGGCCCTTCGGCTACACCGTACGGATCCTGCCCGCGCACCCGCTGCTGGCGACCCCGGCCGAACTGGGCCTGGTCGCAGGCCCCGCCACGGGCACGGAAACGGACGCGGGCGCGGGAAGCGGAGTGGTGCTGCGCTGACGGCTCCGGCCGTTCACGGAGCAGTGCTTCACGGAGCAGCGCCTCAGGGGGCGGGCGGCGGATCCACCAGCCGCCCGTCCTCCACCAGCATCCCGGCCCGCTTGACGTTCCTCAGGGTCGGGATCACCTCCATCTGCTGGATGCCGGGCACCGCCCCGATCCGCTCCGTGAGGTACGTGTACAGCGCATCGGTGTCCTTGCAGATCACCACCGCCAGCAGATTCGCCGTACCCGTCACCGCGGCCGCGAACGGCACCTCGGGGTGGCGCCCCAGGGTCGCGCCCACCCGCGCCAGCAGGGCCGGGCGGACCGTCAGCATCAAGGTGGTCTCCGCCTCGAAGCCCAGGGTCCCGGGCACGGTCTCCACGTCGAAGTACAGCGTGCCCTCCTCCCGCAACCGCTCCACGCGGCGCCGTGCCGTGGACTCGGACAGGCCGGCCGCGCGGGCCAGCTCCGGATAGCCGCTGCGGCCGTCCCGGCGCAGCAGGGCCAGCAGCGCCAGCTCGGTGTCGTCCAGCGTGTACCGCTCCGGCCCGCCCGTCGCCGGCGGCCGCTCCAGCGCGGCGACCTGGTCCGGGCGCAGCACGTCGAGCCCGAACCACCGGTCGGGTCCGCCGGTGAACATCCGCAGGATCGTGTGCGCGCTGATCCCGGTGACCCGGCGGGTGCGCGGCAGCTTGTCGAGCAGCAGGGCGTCGCGGTCCTGCCGGGTCCGGGCCCGGGTGGTGCAGTGGATGTCCGTACCGCCGGAGCCCAGGTTCACCCAGGACACGTCCGGCCGGCGGGCCAGCGCCTCGGCGACCGCCAGCGAGGCGTCGGGCGCGCACTGCACGCGCAGCCAGGACTCGAACAGGCCGATCCGGCGGCCCATCGGCAGCCCGACCACCCGGACCAGGCCGGCGCCGTGCAGCCGGCGGTAGCGGCGCACCACCGTCTGGTCCGAGGTCTCCAGCACCTCGGCAAGCCGGCTGAAGGGGGCCCGGCCGTCGATCATGAGGGCCTGGACGAGCATGAGATCGAGACGGTCCAGCTCGGTGGAAGTCATGGTTTCCATCATTCCAGAGCTCCGGATAACTGGAATCCGTCAGTCGAGGGGTGCTGGGTGGGGGTAAGGGGTCGGCGGCTGCCACCTTGGGGCGGGCGACGGGCTGCCGCCCCCCACGCCTCCATCACCACCGACCGGTCCGTCCGGTTTCCCGAGGAGTACCCCCATGCGCAAATGGCTGCCGTTGACGGCGGTGTGTCTCGGAGCCTTCATGCTCCTGGTCGACGTCACGATCGTGACCGTCGCCCTGCCCGACATGGCCGCCGACATGCACACGGGCTTCTCCGACCTCCAGTGGGTGATGGACATCTACGCCCTCGCCCTCGCCGCCCTGCTGCTGGGCGCGGGGTCGCTCGCCGACCGGATAGGCCGCCGCCGCGTCTACCTCGGCGGGCTCGGACTCTTCGCCGCCGCCTCCCTCGCCTGCGGGCTGGCCCAGGGCCCGGCCGTGCTCGTCGCCTTCCGCGCCGTCCAGGGCATCGGCGGCGCCGCGATGTTCGCCACCACCATGGCCCTGCTCAGCTCCGCCTACCAGGGCCGCGACCGGGGCGTCGCCTTCGGCGTCTGGGGCGCGGTCAACGGAGCGGCCGCCGCGGCCGGCCCGATCATCGGCGGGCTGCTCACCGAGCAGTTCGGCTGGCGCTGGATCTTCTTCATCAACCTCCCGGTCTGCGCCCTCGCGGTGTACGTCACCCTCAAGGCCGTCACCGAGTCCCGCGACCCGCACGCCAAGGGCCTGGACCTGCCCGGCATGGCCACCTTCACCGCCGGTGCGGGCGCCGTCACCTACGCACTCATCCGCGGCGGCGAGAACGGCTGGACCTCCGCGACCACCCTGGCCCTGTTCGCCCTGAGCGCCGCCGCCTTCGCCGCGTTCGTCCTGGTCGAACTGCGCAGCTCCCGCCCGATGCTGGACCTCTCGCTGTTCCGCAGCCCGACCTTCGTGGCCGTCATGGCCGCCGCGCTGCTGATGTCCGGCGCCGCCTTCGGCTACATGATGTACGTCTCCCTGTGGCTGCAGAGCGCCGAGGGCATGGGCCCGGTCGCCGCCGGTCTGACGATGCTGCCGATGAGCCTGGCCGCCTTCGTGGTCGCCGCGGTGACCGGCAAGCTGATGCACGGGGCCCCGGCCCGGATCACCATCGGCGGCGGGCTGTTCCTGATCGGCGCGGGCGCTCTGCTCATGGGCTGGATGCTGGACGCCGGGGACGGCTGGACGGCGCTGGCCGCCGGACTGGCGGTCACCGGTCTGGGTGTCGGCATGATCTCCCCGGCCCTGGCGGCCGCCGCGATGGGAGCCGTGCCCCCGGCCCGTGCGGGCATGGCGGGCGGCGCCCTGAACACCGCGCGCCAGCTGGGCATGGCCCTGGGCATCGCGGTGCTCGGCGCGGTCTTCCAGTCCGGTCTGGAGGACGGTCTGGCCGGCTCCGGCCAGCCGCACGGTACGGCCGAGGTACTGGCCGGCGGCGGGGCGGGACAGCTGCTGCACGCGGCCCCGGCGGTCCGGCACTGGGTGGAGGCGGCCTTCGCGAGCGGGCTGCGCGACACCTTCTGGGTCTCGGGGGCGATGGGCCTGGCGGGGGCGCTGATCGTGCTCGTGCTGGTCCGCCGGCCGGCCGCCGAGTCCGGTGGCAAGGGCCCGGTGCCGGTGCCGGGCCAGGGCTCCGCGCCGGTGGAGCGGGCCACCGCCTGAGCCGCCCGAGCCGCCTTACGGGGCTTCGCTCGAAGCCCCGTAGAGCACGCCCCGGGGGCTCGTCCCGCCTCTTCGTACGCCCCGAATCCCGCGTGGATCCGGGGCGTTCGCGCGTGTGGCGGCGGAAGGGACCGGGAGGGTGAACCTTCGAACGCGCTGCCGTGCCGAATCGTTTCATCACGACGGTCCGCTCCTACGCTGCCCGCGGATGCCAACCGGACCTGGCATCCGAGGAACCCGAGGAACGGACCCCCCATGCGTCTTCGCACCACCGCCATCGCCCTCGCGGGCGCCCTCACGCTCGTCCTGCCGACCGCCGGGCTGTCGTACGCCAACGACCACGACGACCGCGAGCGCCTCGGAACCCTGTACTACCGGTACACCGACGACGACGGCGACCGCCGCCACGGGCAGATCCGCCCGGCGGACAACGACACCTGCTACCGGCTGACGCACACCTCCGAGCACCGGCCGGCCTTCGAGGTGACGAACGAGACCGAGTCCCTCGCGGTGGTCTACAGCAACCGCAACTGCGGCGGGGTCCCGGAGGCGGAGCTGGAGCCCGGCGAGCGGCTGCGCAACACGGAGGTGGCCTCGGTGTACTTCAAGCCGGTCGACGACCACCACGGCGGCCGCCACGACTGGCGCGACGAGGACGACAACGACGGCCGCCACGACGGACGGCACGACGGACGCGACGACGACCGCCGTGACGACGACCGCCGTGACGACCGCCGCGACGACGACCGCCGCGACGACGAGGACCGCACCATCGGCGGCCGCGCCGCCGCGGCGCCGGCCGACGAGACCTCGGCCATCCTCGACTCGGTGTTCAGCTCCCTCGGCTGATCCCACGGCGTGCGAAGGGCCCGGCTCCCCAGGGGAGCCGGGCCCTTCACCTGTCCCGGGTCGCAGCGGCCGGGGGGCGGGCCCGCGCCCGCCGCGCGCCCCCGCCCCACGGCCGCGGCCGGGTTCGGCGCGGCGGTCG
>NZ_JBHXKA010000161.1:0-16663 GCF_042722885.1 Streptomyces sp. NPDC058401 | reverse complement strand
ATGCCGATGAGTTCCAGCTTGTAGGGCTCGTTCGCCAGCTCCTCGCGGGCCGCCTCGTCGGTGACGACGCGGCGGGCGAAGCGCTGGCCGCGCTTCTGGATCTCCTGCATCTTCTTCTCGATGGCCTTGAGGTCATCGGGGGTGAAGGGCTTCGCGACGTCGAAGTCGTAGTAGAAGCCGTCCCGGACCGGCGGGCCGATGCCCAGCTTGGCCTCGGGGAAGAGCTCCTGCACGGCCTGCGCCATGACGTGCGCGGTGGAGTGGCGCAGGATGTCGAGGCCGTCCGGGGAGGAGATCTCCACGGGCTCGACGGTCTCGCCGTCCTTCACCTCGTACGCGAGGTCCTTCAGCTCGCCCGCGATGCGCGCGGCGACGATGGTGCGCTCGCCGGCGAAGAGCTCTGCCGCCGTAGTGCCCGTGGCCACCACGCGCTCGTCCCGCTCGGAATCGCGTTGGATGATCACACGGACGTCTGACACCGGTCTGCTCCTGACTCAGGGGGTGCGCGAGCGGATCACTGCGCGTCTGAATCGTACCGAGCGGATGGGCCGCGCCGCTAAACGGTTACTGCCGGAGGCGCCGGGAACCGCCGCGGGAGGCGGCGGCGTCCCCGGATGCACAAGATCGTTGGTGGGCGCAGAGGAGTGTGTGATGACCGGCACGGCTACCCGTTACCTGTATCTGGTGCGGCACGGCGAGGCGGCCTCGGAGGCGGGCGGGCTGACGGAAAGCGGCCGCCGGCAGGCCGTACTGCTCGGCCGGCGCCTGCGCGAGGTCCCGCTCGCGGCCGTTCACCACGGCCCGCTGCCCCGGGCGGAGCAGACCGCGCATCTGATCGGCGAGCAGCTGGAGAACGTCCCCCTGCACGTCTCGGACGTGGCCGGTGACTACGTTCCGCACGTGCCGGCGCGCGAGGAGCTTCCGGCGGATTCCGCGGACCTCTTCCTCCGCTTCCTCGCCGATGTCACCGAGGAGGAACGGGAGCAGGGACCGGCGCTGGCCCGGCGGGCGCTGGACCTGTTCACCGGACCGGTGGACGGCGGGGAGGACCGGCACGAGCTGGTCGTGACCCACGCCTTCCTGGTCGCCTGGCTCGTCCGGGAGGCCATGGACGCCCCGCGGTGGCGCTGGCTCGGCCTCAACCAGGCCAACGCCGCCCTCACGGTCATCCGGTACGCGCCCGGCCGGCCCGCCTCCGTCCTCGTCTCCAACGACATGCGGCACCTGCCCCCCGAGCTGTGCTGGACCGGCTTTCCCCCCGAGCTGCACGTCTGACGCGTGCCGCCGGCCGTCCCGACCGGCTGCACGCGCGGATCGTCCTAGTCGTCCTGGTCGTCCTGGTCGTCCGACGGCAGCACGTCGCCCGCGTCGAGGGACTCGTCCAGGGACTTCATCAGCCGGTCCCGCTCGACCTCGTCCAGCGGGACGGGCCTGACGTCGGCGGCGTCCGTCAGCCGCCGGAACCCGCCCCGCCGCTGGAGCCGCCCGCTGACCCGGATCGGCAGTCCGACCAGGTGCGCGTGGCCCGCCACCCGGTACGACTCCTCGTCGAGCACGATCCGGACGTACGGGATCTCCGCCCCGGCGAGGACCCGCAGCCGGACCGTGCCCCCGCCGCCCGGGGCCGACCTGCGCATCCGGACCACCGCTCCCGCCACCCTGACCGGCACCGCGGGCTCGTCCCTCGTGTAGCGCGCGGCCGCGTCCCGGAGCACCGGGAGGTCGCCGGGCGAGAACTCCACCGGCTCCGGCCTGGCCGCGCACCCCGCCGGGACCCCCGCCGCCGGTGCCCACGCGAGGGCCACCCGGGCCCCCTCCGAGCCGCGGACCAGCGAGATCAGCGCCTCGGCGAGCTCCCGGCTGACCCCGGCCTCGACCGCGGCGTCGAAGGCTTCCATGCCGCCGGTGGCCCGCCGGTAGTCCACGGCCTCCCGGGCGGCGTGCAGCGCGTGGTGCAGCCGGGTCACGGTGCCCCGGCCCCCGTCGACGGGGACGTACGCGGTCAGCCGCCGGCCGCCCGGAGCCGGCCCGACCAGGACCCCGTCCAGCGCCCGTTCCGCCTGGCCTCGGTGCCGGGCTCCGTAGTACCCGGCCCGCGCCCGGTCGGCCAGCGCCCCGGCGAGGAGCAGCTGGCGGGCGGCCGAGCGGAGCTGTTCCTGGACGGTCCAGTCGGCCTCGCCCCGGAGCCCGTACGCCCCTCGGGGGATCTCCCGCTCCCAGCGGATCTCGTCGCTCGGCACGCTGAGCCCGTAGAGCACCTCGCGCGCCGACGGCAGCGCGCTGCGCGCGAGGGCGGTGAGCGCCTCTTCGAGCAGGTCGGCGCAGTCGGGGAAGGCGCGGCTCTCGGGGACGAGGAGGCTGGTCCCGCCGCTGCCCGTGGCGTACGGGGCGGGCGGCGTCCAGCGCCCGTACCGTCCGGCGGCGCCGCCGCGGCGCAGCCAGCCGTGCCGGTGCAGCAGGGCGCCGAGCACGAGCGGATCGACCTGCGCGGGATCGGGGGCTCCGGCGGCGAACTCCGGTGGGGAGAGCGGCTCCAGGTGCGGTGACTGCCAGTTCATCAGGGTGTCCCTCCCGACCCGACCCGGGTCATGATCTCGCAGAGCGCCCGGTCGTCGAAGATCCGCGTGGTCGGGATCCGTACGGTGGTCCGGCGCCGGCCGGTCACGGGGTGTCCGGCGAGATTGGTCCAGTAGCAGCAGTGCCGCAGGTCGAGCCGGTCGTGTCCGGCGCTCAGCCATTGGTCGCGTTCCCGCGGGACGAGCATCACGACGAGGATCTTGTGCACGGCGACCGGGGTGCGGGCCAGCTTCACCAGGTGCTCGTTGTCGAGGGTGAAGCCGAAGGTGGGCCCGGCCGGTCCGGCCGGTATCTGGTAGGTCGCCTTGAGCTGGACCTTGATGGTCACCTCGTCGTCGACGACGTGCTCGGGGGCGCCGTGGCTGACGTGCCAGTCGATGCCGTTGTCGGGAAAGGGCTGGGACAGCGAGCAGCCGGCCGCGGCGACGACGGCGTGCAGGTATCCCACCTGGAGGGTCTCCATGCAGGCGGTGGTGGCGAGCGTGCCGCGCAGCGGTCCGCTCCGCGGGTCGGTCCGCGGATCGATCTGCCCCGCGAGCACCCCGCCCGGTTCGGGCTGCGCGAGCGCCATGGCCGGCTCCCCATGCCTTCCGGGCTGTCCCGTTCGAGCGGCCGTGCCGGGCCGCGTCAGGTGCGTGTCAGGGTGTCGGGGTTGACGACCGGTCATGTGTGCGGTCCCCCAGTTGAGTTGTCTCCGCAGTCGGAGTCCCGCAAACGGCGTACGGGGCAAACAGCCCGGGTATCACCGTTTCGGGCAAGGATGGCGGGGCCTGGGGCGCGGTGCCCGGGAGGGGCCATCTGCCGACGGGTGACGAGGAGTTCGCCATGACACGCTGGTATGAGGGCCCGCTGGCCGCATTCGACACGGAGACGACCGGGGTGGACGTGGAACGGGACCGGATCGTGTCCGCCGCGCTCATCGTGCAGGAGTGCGCGGGCGGCCGGATCCGTTCGACGCGCTGGCTGGTCAATCCCGGTATCCCGGTACCTCCGGGGGCCACGGAAGTGCACGGTCTGACCGATGAGCACCTCCAGCGCAACGGCCGTTGGCCCGCGCCGGTGGTGGAGGAGATAGCCCGCGCGCTCGGGGAGCAGCAGGTGGCGGGCCGGCCGGTGGTGGTGATGAACGCGCCGTTCGATCTGACGCTGCTGGACCGGGAGTTGCGCCGCCACCGGGCGTCCTCGCTGTCCCGGTACCTGGACAACCGGCCGCTGACGGTGCTGGATCCGCGGGTGCTGGACAAGCATCTGGACCGCTACCGCAAGGGGCGCCGGACGCTGACGGATCTGTGCGCGCACTACGGGATAGAGCTGGAGGGGGCCCATGACGCGGGCGCGGACGCGCTGGCGTCCCTGGAGCTCGTACGGGCGGTGGGGCGCAGGTTCGCCGGCCGGCTGGAGCGGCTGTCGCCGGCGGAGCTGCACACGCTCCAGCAGGTGTGGCACGCGGCGCAGGCGCGGGGACTTCAGGCGTGGTTCGCCCGGCAGGGCACGCCGGAGTCGGTGGATCCGCACTGGCCGCTGCGGCCGGAGCTGCCCGCGGCGGCGTGAGGGGCCCGTACGGCAACGGTCCGTACGGCAAGGGCGCGTACGCGCCTACGACAGGGCCCCGTACATGCGGAAGGCCGGTCCGCCATAAGACGGACCGGCCTGTCCCGGTGGGCGATACTGGGATCGAACCAGTGACCCCTTCGGTGTGAACGAAGTGCTCTCCCGCTGAGCTAATCGCCCGGGAACGGTGTGAACAATACAGAAGGCTCGGGGCTGGTTCAAACCGCTTCCGGCCGGGCCGCCAGATGGGCGGCGAGCCCGCGCCTCCCGGCCCGCATCATCAAGGTGTGGTTGAGCCGGAACACCGGCCGTCCGGGGAAGGCGAGCAGGCGCATCAGGGGGCGGCGCACCTCGACCTCCTGCTCGTACAGGGCTCGCGTTCCGCCGGGCCGTGGCCGCACGGTCCAGCGCGCCCAGCCCTCAAGGTCACCGAGCAGGGCGACCTCCAGGATCCCGCGCACGGGGTCCCGCAGGAGTTCGGCCGCGCTCACGCGCAGGGTGTACGGGAGGGCGGAGCGGATGAAGGCGGTGCCGCTGGTCCCGTCGGCGGCGGGGGCGACGGCGCGGATCTGGGGCCACCACAGGGGGTAGGACTCGGGGCGCTCCAGGGCCGCGTAGACCCGGGCGGGTGCGGCGTCGAGGTCCCACACGCTGCGGAAGCGGTAACGGGTCCACCGGTCGGCGGGGTTGGCCGGGGCGGCAGGGACGGCGGGGCTGCCGCCTCGTGCGGCGCCGGGGCTGCCGGTACGGCTGCTTCGGTCCATGCCTCCAGTCTTGCGCGCGGCGCGGACGCGCACCGGGTACTCAGCCGGAACTCACCCGGAGATGAGTACGCACACCCATGTCCTGACGGGGTGACGGGCGCCACACTCCGAACCATGAACAACCCGCTGCCGCCGGCCGAGGAGCTCGTGCTCATCGACCGCGAACTGATCCAACTCGACGCCCGGCGCCACTTCCTGCTGAGCCGCCGCGCCTGGCTGCTCGGTGCTCAGGCCCCCCGAGCGTGGGGCGCTGCGGTCCGTCCGCAGGTGCCCGCGCAGGGCGCGGAGGCCTCTGCTCCCGGTGCGCAGAACGTGCTGCTGGTCCTGGGCGCGGTGCTGCTGGCGGTCGCGGCGCTGGCGTTCACGCTGGTCAGCTGGGGCTCCCTGGGGATCGCCGGGCGCAGCGCGGTGCTCGGCGTGGTGACGGCCGCGGCGCTGGGCGCCCCGGTGGCGCTGCTGCGCCGCGGGCTGCGCTCGACCGCCGAGGCGGTGTCCGCCGTCGGTCTGCTGCTGACGGTGCTGGACGCGTACGCGCTGTACGCCGTCGGCATGCCGGAGGTGGACGGCACGGCGTACGCGGCCGTCGCCGCCGCGGTACTGGCGGCGGGCTGGGCGGGGTACGGGCGCTGCCTGCCGGCGCTGCGGATCCCGGTCCCCGCGGCGCTGCTGACGGCGCAGCTCCCGCTGCCGCTGGCGGCGCTGGCCGCCGGGGCGGCGGGGCTGGACATGGCCTGGGCCCTGCTGGGGACGGCCGCGCTGGACGCGGGGCTCGTGCTGATGCGGCCGGGGCGCTGGTCCCGCTGGGCGGGGGCGGCGGGCTCGGTGGCGGGCGGGGCCGCGCTGCTGACGGGCCTGGTGGAGTCCGCGGCGGCGGAATCGACGGGCGCGGCTCTCGCTGCCTCGGCGCGGCTGGCGGCGGTGGCCGTGCTCGCGCTGGTGGTGGCGTGGCGCGCGTCGGGCCTGCGGGCCGCCTTCACCGCGGCCGGCGCCCTGGCCGCGGTGGCGGCGCTGGGCGGGCCGTTCCGGCCGGAGCTGAGCCCGTCCTGGGCGGCGGTCGTGTACCTCGTGGTGGCCCTGCCCCTGGTGGGGGCCCTACGGGTCTCCGCGCTCCCGGAGCCGGTCCGGCGCGGCCTGGCCCTGGCCGGTGCGGGGGTGGCCGTCCTGCAGGCGGTGGTCTCCCTGGCCTGGGTGGCGACGGTGCTGGTGGCAGGGCTGCGGGTGCTGGAGGAGGTCTGGTCGGTGACCACGCCCGCTCCGGCGGCCACCGACGGCCCGGGGCTCGCTCCGGTGGTGGGTCTGCTGTTGACGGCCGGGGCCGCGTGGTGGCTGGTCCGGGTGCTCCCGGGGCGTCCGGAGCCGGGGGTTGCGGCCGTGGTCCTGGCCTGGGCGGCACTGTTCACGGCCCCGGTGGTGCTCGGCGGCGCCTCGGGCGCGGTGTTCGCGGCCCAGCTCGCGGTGACGCTGGCCGCGGGACTACTCGCCCTGCGGTCCACGGCGCCGGCGGTGGTCGCAGGCGCCCCCGCGAAGGCGGCCAACGGCAGCCCGGCGGACGCCAGGCCGTCGCCCATGGGCGACGGCGGCTCCGCCACCGACGGCGGCCTCGCGGGCTCCGGGTCTGCGCCCGTCGGCAGCGGCAGCCCTTCGGCCTCCGCAACCGCGCCCATCGGCGACGGTGGCCCCGCCGGCGACATCAGCGCTGCGGGCTCCGGATCCGCCGCGGCAGCCGGTCGCGGCCTCGCGGGGATCGCGGTGGCGGGGATCGCCGCGGGGGTGTGCGCGCTGGTGGGGGCCCTGAGCCTGTCCGTGGCGGCCCTGGACGGCCGGCTGGCCACCTTCGGGGTGCTCGGGCTGCTGGGGGCCGCCTGTGCGGCGGGAGCGGCGTACCGGCCCGCCCCGGCGTGGGCCCGCGCGGGGGCCGCGGCGCTCGCCGTCGGGTACGCCGCGCTGCTCGCGGTGGCGCTGGGCGCCCTGCTGGAGCGGCCGGTGGCCTGGTGGGCGCCGGCGGTGCTGGTGGTCCCGGCGGCGGTGGCGGCGCTCGGGCCGAGGCTGGGTGCCGTACGGGTCCCGGCCGAGGTGGCCGCGGCCGCCTCGGGGCTCCTCGCGGTGGCCCTGGCCACCGGGGACGCTCCGGTGCTGGCACTGGTCCTGGCCCTGGCCGGGGTGGTGTGCGCGGCGGCGGCGGTGCGGCCCGAGCGCCGGTCGGCGGCGGGCTGGCCCGCCGGGGTGCTGTTCCTGGCGGCGACCTGGGTGCGGCTGGCGGCTTCGGAGGTGACGGTGCCCGAGGCGTACACCCTGCCGGTGACGGCGGCGGCGCTGGCCGTGGGCTTCCTGCGGCGGCGCCGTGATCCGCTGGCCGGGTCCTGGACGGCCTACGGGCCGGGCCTGGCGGCGACCCTGCTGCCGAGCACCCTCGCGGTGTGGGGCGACCCGCACTGGCTGCGGCCGCTGCTGCTGGGGACGGCCGCGCTCGGGGTGACCCTGGCCGGTGCCCGCGGCCGGCTCCGGGCGCCGCTGCTGCTGGGCGGGGCGACGCTGACGGCGGTGGCCCTGCACGAGCTGACCCCGTACGTCGTCCAGGTGGTGGACGCGCTGCCGCGCTGGCTGCCGCCGGCCCTGGCGGGGGTGCTGCTGCTGGCGGTGGGGGCCACCTACGAGAAGCGGCTGCGCGATGCCCGCCGGCTGCGGGAGGCCATCGGCCGTCTGAGGTAGCCCGGCGGGGCCGGAGCCGGGGCCGGAAGGGTGAAAAAACACGGGGGGAAGACGGACGGAACGGCGGGGAAAAGCCAGAGGCCCGGAGACGGTGAAGTCTCCGGGCCTCTGGTCCGGGTGGGCGATACTGGGTTCGAACCAGTGACCCCTTCGGTGTGAACGAAGTGCTCTCCCACTGAGCTAATCGCCCGGACGCACCGCAAACATTACCGCATGTCAGCGGTGCTCTCCGCCATGGCCGGACCGGCTCACCCCACCTCGCGGTGCCAGGGCAGCACGAGCCCGTACTTCCACAGGTAGAAGCCGATCAGGACGCCCGCGATCACGAGCCCGACGCTGGTCAGGATGATGTTGCGGCGGCGGACCTTCGGGTCCAGGGCCTTCTGGGCGGCTTCGCTGACCTTGCGCTTGGTCCAGCGCAGGGCGAAGTGGGCCCAGGCGAATTCGGTGGCCCAGATCGCGAGGCCCGCGAAGATCGCCACCCAGCCCGGGCCGGGCAGCACCAGCATGGCGATGCCGGCGCCGATGACGGCGAGGCCGACGACGAAGACGCCGACCTGCCAGCTCAGGTGCAGGCTCCTGCGGGCCTTGATGAAGGCCGGCGCCTTGGAGACGTGCGGCGCCTCCTCGGTGGCGGACTCGGCCGTGGATCCCGCTGCCGGTTCGGCGCTGGATCCGGCTGCGGACTCGGCTGCGGACTCGTTGGTCTCGCGGTCACTCCCCGTGTTCATGGGGTCGAATCTACCGGAGGTCCCAGCACACGTGAATGGGCGTTTGGATCCGCCGTTCGAGGGACCCAGAGGTCCGCAAAACGGTCAGAGGGGTTTACAACGGCACCGTAGGTGGCATGTCGATTTCGCCGACGTGCGAATCCCCGAGCGCACACTGAGCGAAAGGCCCTGGCGCTTATGAACACCACGGTCAGCTGCGAGCTGCACCTGCGCCTCGTTGTGTCGAGCGAGTCCTCACTGCCTGTTCCCGCGGGCCTGCGGTATGACACGGCCGATCCCTACGCCGTGCACGCCACCTTCCACACCGGCGCCGAGGAGACGGTCGAGTGGGTATTCGCCCGCGACCTCCTCGCCGAGGGTCTTCACCGGCCCACCGGTACCGGCGACGTCCGAGTCTGGCCGTCCCGTAGCCACGGTCAGGGGGTCGTCTGCATCGCCCTGAGCTCACCGGAGGGAGAAGCACTGCTCGAAGCACCCGCCCGAGCACTGGAGTCGTTCCTCAAGCGGACGGACGCCGCGGTTCCACCCGGAACCGAACACCGGCACTTCGACCTCGACAAGGAGCTCTCCCACATCCTGGCCGAATCCTGAGCCAGGCCTACAGAGGGAACCCACCCCCGGCTGAGTCCGGGGGCCGCACGACACCGTCCGACTCGGGGCGACGGTGCACGGCGGACAACCACATACGGAAGTGCCGGCGCTGTTCATGCGGAAGCCACCCGCGTGGACGGCGCCGGTGCGCGTTGGGGTGACCCGCTAGAGTCGGCCAGCGGCGGCAGCAGACCGTCACCGCAGGCCCGGCCCTTCAGGGAGACCCCGTGCAGATCCCCCACGACACCCGTCGCGCGCTCGACGTCGTCGTCGCGCTGGTGAACACCTCGGCCGAGACCGAGCAGCCCGACGGTCTGGCCGACGTGAACGCGCTGCGCGGCTTCGTCCACGAGTACGCGATCAGCGACGTCGGCGAGCTCAGCGCCCGCGATCTCGCCGGTGTGCGCACCGTGCGCGGCAAATTCGCCCAGGTCTTCGCGGCGCCCACCTCGCGCGCGGCCTCCGTGCTGATCAACGAGCTGGTCGCGACCGCCGGCACCACCCCGCAGCTGACCAACCACGACGGCTACGACTGGCACGTGCACTACTTCGCCCCGGGCGCCTCGGTGGGAGACCACCTGGCGGCCGACGGCGGCATGGCGCTGGCCTTCATCGTGGTCTCGGGCGAGCAGGAGCGGCTGCGCCGCTGCGAGGCCCCGGACTGCCGCAGGGCCTTCGTCGACCTGTCCCGCAACCGCTCCCGGCGCTACTGCGACAGCCGTACCTGCGGGAACCGGCTGCACGTGGCGGCGTACCGGGCCCGGCGCAAATCGGAGCTGGGCACGGAGCCTGGCTCAGAGCAGGAACAGATCGTGCACGGCGGCGAGCAGCAGCAGACCGCCGATCACTCCTAGGAAGATCATCAGGGGCGGCTGGGAGAGCGCGAAGAGGCAGCCTCTCGGCTCCTCGGCGACGGGGACGGTGGCCGGCGCGGGAACGGCGGGCTCACCCGATGTTGTGTCGGGCATGTCGGGGCGATGATGGCCCAGCGGGCCCGCCCGTGCCCCTCAACACGCCAAACGGAACGCCCTAGTTCACCGGATCCCGTCAGATCAGGTGGTTCCCGCCCCCGATCACCGCGATCGGCTGCCGCGAGGTACCGGGCCGTGCATCAGGGTCCCGCCGGGTCAGATGCCGTGCTTCTTGAGGATCGCCTCGATGTCGGAGAAGTCCTCGGCGGGGGCGGCGGCCGGGGCCTGCCGCGGGCGGCCACCGTCGCCCAGCGAGGGCGCGGAGGCGGCCGGGGCGACGGCCTCGGGGGCCGGGCGGCCCTTGGCGGCCTTCGGCTGTTTCCGCCTCGCCTCCCCCTCCCCCGCGCCGGCTCCGCGCCGCTCTATCGCGCGGGTGGTCACGAAGAGCAGCCAGGCCAGCCCCAGCACGGCGAAGCCTGCCCAGACGGTCGGCTTGAAGACGATCCCGGTCGCCCACGCCACGACGCCCGTCATCACCAGGCCGACGGGCACCAGCGAGTACGCCGCGATCCGCGTGGCCGCGAGGAATCGCTTGCGGTAGGCGGTCAGCGCGGCGATGCCCAGGCCCGCCGCGGACACCGCGGAGCAAATGGTCTCGGCGAGCATGCGGGGCCTCCAGGGGCGGTTCGGTCGGTCGGACCCGGCCGGCGGGCCGGGCGTTCTGTCCCCATCCATCCTGCACCGGCGACCCTCGCCCTGGCCACGGCCGGAGCCCTCCGCGGGCGGATCTCCGGGACATCTCCGGGTCCGGTCTCCTCCCGAGGTCCCGGTCCGTGCCCGTCCCCGCGGGCTGGGAGACTGTCCGTATGACCGATTCCGTGATCCTCGACGTCTGGTGCGAACTTCAGTGCCCGGACTGCCACAGCGCCCTGGACGACGTGCGCGCCCTGCGGGCCCGCTACGGCGACCGGCTGGACATCCGGCTGCGCCACTTCCCGCTGGAGAAGCACAAGCACGCGTTCGCCGCCGCGCAGGCCGCGGAGGAGGCCGCCGAGCAGGGGCAGGCCTGGCCCTACGTGGAGGCCGTTCTCGCCCGCACCGCGGAGCTCGGCAAGGCCGGTGAATCGGTGCTCGTCGAGGTCGCGCGCGAACTGGGCCTGGACGCCGAGGAGTTCGACACCGCTCTGATCGACGGCCGGCACATCCTGATCGTGGACGCCGACCAGGCCGAGGGCAAGGCGATCGGCGTGACCGGCACCCCGACGTACGTGATCGACGGAGAGCGCCTCGACGGCGGCAAGAGCCAGGAGGGCCTGCGCGAGCGCATCGAGGAGATCGCCGACCGACTGCTCGGCGCGGTCTGAGCCGAGACGACCTAGATCAGGTCCTTGGCGTAGTTGAAGTCGGTCGTCCGGTAGCCGAGGGACTCGTAGAGCCGCACGGCCGGGACGTTGTCGGTGAAGACGTGCAGGGCGAGCACCCGGTGGCCCGCGGCGAGGGCGGTGCCTTCGGCGAGGAGCATCAGGTCCCGGCCGTGGCCGCGGCCCCGGTGTTCCTCGGCGACCGCGACGTCGTAGACGTACGAATCCCCGCGGTTCGGCGCGACCCACACCGTGCCCACGGGGACGCCGGCCGCCTCCAGCACGGAGAAGCTGACCCCCGGGGTGGCCAGTCCCAGCGGCAGCATGGACGCGTGGTCGTTGACCGACTTCGTCCGTGCGGCCCCGGCCGGCATGCCACGGCTGACCCAGCCTTGGGCGTAGCCCTCCAGCGCCGCCGCGTGCCAGCTCTCGAACTCGGCCTCCGTCATCGGGCGGCCGGCCACCCCCTCGGACAGGGCGGGCGGCCCGGCCGGGAGCTCCTTGGCCATGTTGCGGCTGTACTCGGCGTACCCGAGGGCGCCGGCCAGTCGCAGACCGCCCGCCGAACCGGCCGGGACCGAGATCCGGACCCGCCGGCAGCCCCAGCTCCGCAGTACTTCCTCGGCGGCGAGGGCGGCGACCGTGGCCCGGCCGCGCCTGCGGTCGGGCTCCTCGACGGCGAGGTCGCGGATCTCGGCGACCGTCGGCCCGAAGGGGGTGTCGGCGGCGAGCAGCAGGGCGCCGACGCGTCTGCTGTTGACGCGGATCTCGTACGGGCGCGAGCGCGCCCCGCCGTTGCTCTGCTGAAGCGGCCCGCTCGGCCGCAGGGTGGTGGTCATCAGTCGAGTTCTACCCGCCCTGCGGCCCGAAGCACAGGGGATATGTGCGGTGCCGGTCAGGAGCGGGGGTCGGCGTCCTCGGCGGAGCGTGCGTCGAAGATCCGCATGGCCTCGGCCGTGACGGGGCCGGGGGCGGAGCCCAGCTCGCGCCCGTCGATCCGTACGACGGCCTGCACGTCGCGCAGGGAAGAGGTCAGGAAGACCTCCTCCGCCTGCTCCAGCGCTTCGAAGGGCAGGTCGGTCTCCTTGGCCCCGCACCAGTCGGCGACGAGGGCCCGGGTGATGCCCGCGAGGCAGCCGGAGGCCACGGGCGGGGTGTGCAGCTGCCCGTCGAGGACGACGAACACGTTGGAGCCGGTGCCCTCGCAGAGCCGCCCGACGGTGTTGGCGAAGAGGGCCTCGGAGGCGCCTGCCCGGTGGGCGGCGGCGAGCGCGACCACGTTCTCGGCGTACGAGGTGGTCTTCAGGCCCACCACGGCAGAGCGCTCGTTGCGGACCCACGGCACGGTGATCACGGCGGTGGTGTCGGGGCGGCGGGTGGCCCCGGCCAGCGCGACGATCAGCGTCGGGCCGGCCTCGCCGCGGTCGGAGCCGAGCGGGGAGACGCCGCCGGTGTAGGTGACGCGCAGCCGGCCGAGCGGCAGCGGGTTGGCCTCCAGTACCGCGGCGCAGGCGCGCCGCACCTCCTCCGGGTCCGGGTCCGGGAGGCCGAGCCCCCGGGCGGAACGGGTCAGCCGCTCCAGGTGCCGGGTGAACCCGAAGGTCGTCCCGTGCTCCGCCTTGAGCGTCTCGAAGACCCCGTCGCCGACGGTGAGGCCGTGGTCGAACACGGACACCTTCGCTTCGTCGGTGTCCCGCAGTGCTCCGTCGAGCCAGATCCTCACCGTACGGTCCTCCCGCTTTCGTCCGTCTGCTTGTCCGTCGCGTTGTCCGTCGTGCCGGGCGTGCCGATCCCACCTGCCACACCTGCCACACCTGTCACACCCGTCGCGTCCGCCCCGACGGCTCCCGACGCTACCCGCAGCAGCCGCGCGGCCTTCAGCTCGGTCTCCGCCCACTCCCGGTCGGGGTCGGAACCCCAGGTGATGCCCGCGCCGGTTCCGAAGAGCAGCCGGGGACCGCCGGAGGCCGTGCGGTCGATCCAGAAGGTCCGGATGCCGACGGCGAGCTCGGCCGTGCCGCGGTCGGCGTCGACCCAGCCGATGCCTCCGCAGTAGGGGCCGCGCGGGGCGGTCTCCAGGGCCTCGATGATCCGCAGGGCCGAGGATTTGGGGGCTCCGGTGACGGAACCGGGCGGGAAGGTCGCGGCGAGCAGCTCGGGCCAGCCGGCGCCCTCGGCGAGTTCACCGGCGACGGTGGAGACGAGGTGGACGAGGCCCGGGTGCTCCTCGAGCGCGCACAGCTCGGGGACGGTCACGGAGCCGGTGGCGCAGACCCGGCCGAGGTCGTTGCGTACGAGGTCCACGATCATCACGTTCTCGGCGTGGTCCTTGGGCAGCAGATCGGCGGCGGTGCGGCCGGTGCCCTTGATCGGGCCGGATTCGACGCGGCGGCCGGTGCGGCGCAGGTAGAGCTCGGGGGACGCGGTGGCGATCTCGACGCCGTGGGCCGGCAGCCGAATCGTTCCTGCGTACGGAGCCGGGTTGCCTCGCGCGAGCAGGGCGGTGAGGGCGTCCACATCGGCGCCCGCCGGATCGGGGAGCGGCGCGGACATCACGCGGCAGAGGTTGGCCTGGTAGACCTCCCCCGCCTCGATGTGCTCGCGGATGCGGCGTACGCCCGCGGTGTACGCGGCGCGGCCGAGGGACGAGGTCCACTCGTCGGCTTCGGGACCGCGCCAGGCCCCGGGGACGGGGGCCGGCACCGGATCGGGGCGTATGTCCCCGAAGCGCGCGCAGACGAGACGGCCTTCGAAATCGGCCGTCACCGCCCAGAAGCCGGTGGAGTCCAAGGCGGCGGGATCACTGGTGACATCTCGGAGATCGGTCGCGAGAAGGCCGCCGAAGCGGGCGAGGGGAGGCAGGTCGTGCACGGCTGCGAGTCTATGACCGGTGACGGCCGCGCGCCGGTGAGGCGTCCGCCGGGTGACCGGCGGTGATCGGGCGGCAGCACGCTGCGGAAACGCGTTTTTGAGCTGGCCCGGGAATCCGCTAGAGTTCAACTCGTCGCCAGGGAGCGAAGGGGCAAAACCCCGGAGCGAACACGGCGACCTGCGGACGTAGCTCAGTTGGTAGAGCACCACCTTGCCAAGGTGGATGTCGCGAGTTCGAGTCTCGTCGTCCGCTCAAAGGTGGGGGATCATCTTCCCGAGGACCCCCTGCTTGCTCCATGGTGGAGTGGCCGAGAGGCGAGGCAACGGCCTGCAAAGCCGTCTACACGGGTTCAAATCCCGTCTCCACCTCCAAGGACGATTAGCTCAGCGGGAGAGCGCTTCCCTGACACGGAAGAGGTCACTGGTTCAATCCCAGTATCGTCCACTGGTCCGCAAGGATCCCCGCGCGATTAGCTCAGCGGGAGAGCGCTTCCCTGACACGGAAGAGGTCACTGGTTCAATCCCAGTATCGCGCACGCAGTACACTTCACATCTGCCACCTGCGGTGCTCGCACCGTGAACGTGGTCCCGCGCGATTAGCTCAGCGGGAGAGCGCTTCCCTGACACGGAAGAGGTCACTGGTTCAATCCCAGTATCGCGCACCAGCATTCCGGAAGCCCCGGCCGTTCCCACGGCCGGGGCTTCCGCGTGTTCGGGCTCAGGAGGAGAAGAGCATCCGGCCGAAGCCGCCCTTGCGGTGGCCGTGCCCGTGGCCGTGGCCGTAGCCGCCGTGCTGCGGGGCGCCCCAGGCCGGCGCGGGGGCCGCGTGCTGCTGCGGGTACGGGGCGGGGGCCGGCGGGGCGGCCGGGGGCGGGACCTGGCCGTACTGCGAGGTGTACTGGGACTCCAGGCGGGTCAGGGCCTCCAGCTCGCCGTAGTCCAGGAAGATGCCGCGGCAGCCGCTGCACTGCTCTATCTGGACACCGTTGCGGTTGTACGTGTGCATCATCGCGTGACACTTCGGACACTGCATGACCGGATCAACTCCTCGCCGTTCGGGTCGACACCGGATGCGTACCCGGTGGCGTGAGGCTCACCCTACGACGGAGCCTTCGGCTCCAAGTCGGGCGGGAGGGAGGCAATTCGGGCACAGGCCTCCACCATCAGCCGCTCCACGTCGTCGAGTCGGCGCCGCTCGCGGGCGGCCTTGGCGAGGGCCAGCGCGGCCGTCTGCACGGTGAGCGCGCGGGCCGCGAGGTCGAGTTCCGGCCAGGGGTCGCTGCCTACCGGACCGGCGGCCGGACCGCCCGCGGCCCGGTAGGCGTCGAGGAAGCGCAGCCAGGTCCCGGTGTCCAGCAGTCCGGCGGCGTACCAGGCCGCGGGCCGGGCAAGGTCCCAGGCGGGCGTGCCGAGGCCCAGGTCGTCCACGTCGATCAGCCGCCAGCCCCCGGCCGGGCCGCGGACCAGCTGGCCGAGGTGCAGGTCGCCGTGGCAGAGCGCGCCGCCGGACGGCGCCGGACCCTCCCCCCGGGCCCACCCGGGGAGCGTGGCCGCGGCGGCCCGTACCAGCCAGGCCATCCGCGCGGCCTCGGGGTCCACCTCCCCGGCCGGCCGGCCCGGGATCCTGGCGGCCGCACGCCCGGAGGTCCCGCCCCCGGGCGGCCGTTCCCCGGACGGATCCCCGGGCCGTCCCCCGGGCCCCTCGCCGGCCGACGGAGCGGGCCCCGGCGGGCGGTCCTGACCGGCGGATGCGCGGACGCCCGCCCGGGGCGGGTGCGCCGCGTCGAGGCGGTGGAGGGCGCGGGCGAGTTTCGCCGGGCCGCGCATCGGGGGGAGCGGGTACGGGAGGTGGTGGAGCGGGGTCCGGTGCAGGGCGGCCAGGAGCTCGGCGGCCGGCTCCCAGGGAGCCTCCTCGGGGCGGTCCGGGGCGACCGGAGCACCGTAGGGCCACAGGGAGACGCGCCGGGAGCCGAGCAGGCCGAGTCCGGTGCGCAGCGGGGGCAGCAGGACCCCGGCGAGTGCGGGGTCCCCGGCCACGCGGATCCGTACCGCCAGGGCGTCGGGATCGCTGTCGCCCGCGTGCGCCTTGGCCACGACGTCGCCGCAGCGGACCACGGTGCCGTCGTCGCGGTCCGCGAGGAGCACGTACTCCGCCGCGCCCGCGTACGCGGCGAGTTCGGCCGCGCTCACCCGCTCCAGCGCAACCACGCCTCGGCTCTCCCCGTGCTCCGCACCCCGGGCGGGTGCTCCTCGGGACGAGCGTACGCAGCCCGGGGCCGGGAGGCAGTGGTTGCGCCGCCACCCGGGCATGACCGCCCGGACCCGGCCCGGGCACCACCACCGGACTCCGCCTCGCCGCTGCGCCGGACTTCGCCCGGCCACCGCCCCCCACCGCCCGGCCACCACCCGCCCACCACCCGGACCCCGCCCGCCCACCGCCGGACGGAGTCCGGCGCAGCGGCCCGAAGCCCGGGAGGCGCGCCAGCGCCGAGCGGTGCGAGGGGCGCGTGAAAAAACGTGGCGGTGCGAGGGGCGCGTGAAAAAGCTTGGCGCGGGCATGAAAAAGGGTGCTGCGCGTCCCGCGGCCCACCCGGACG
>NZ_JBHXKA010000160.1:0-16840 GCF_042722885.1 Streptomyces sp. NPDC058401 | reverse complement strand
TTCGCGTACTGGGCGTACGTGGTCGCCTCGGCAGTGCGGCCAGGTGCGGTGCCAGGCGTCGCGGGCCCGGCAAGATCCGAAAGAGACGGCCTAGGACTCAGACCTCGTCGCGTACGAGCGCCAGCAGCCGGTCCAGGACGCGCGGGCCCCCGGCACGGACCCCGTCGTGCTCGAACTCGTCCGTCACCCAGGTCTTCAGGCCGCGGATCGCCCCGGCGGTGGCCAGGGAGTGCGCGGTGTCCACGTACATGTCGTCGTGGTAGACGGCCGCGGCCACCGGCACCTCGTTGACGGCGAGCCGCGCCCGGTCGTACAGCGGGGTCCAGCCGGTGCGTGCCATCAGCAGCCCGGCGGTCTCGCGCAGCGGGGCGAGCGCCGGGTCGCAGTCGAAGTGCCAGGGGTGGATGGTCTCGCCGGTGAAGTACAGCGGTTCCGTGCCCGCGAGGGTCTTCGCGGCGTCGAACCGCGGCTGCCCGGAGCGGACCTGCTCGGCGGCCCAGCCGATGGGCGCGTGCCCGTCCTGGGCGTAGATCGCCTCGTGGAGCAGGGCGTAGAGCGGGTGCCCGGCGAAGGAGAGCTGGGCGTGCACGGCCTCCAGGAAGGCGTCGGAGAGGGCGGGCCCGTCCGGGGTGGGGACGAAGGCGTCCTCCAGCAGGTAGTGCAGCTGGTGGCTGCCGTCGGAGACGCCGAGGAGCAGACCGAGGGACTGGAAGGCCTCGGCCGTCAGCAGGTATCCGCCGGGGAGTTCGGCCGGGCGCTCGACGAGGTGCGCGGCGATGCGGCGGGCCCGCTCCACGTCCATGGGGTAGCGGGCGTAGTGCACCCGGTTCTTGCGCGCGACCCGGGGGTACGCGGCTTCGTACACCTCGGTGGCGGTGGCGTCGAGGGAGGGCAGCCCGCCGGTGATGAGGGCGGCGGCCAGCCCCTCGGGGGCCGCGCCCAGGTAGTGGGTGACGCAGAAACCGCCGAAGCTCTGGCCGAGGACCGTCCAGGGCGCGCCGCCGGTGAGCAGCGGGCGGATGGTCTCGGCGTCGCGCACGATGGAGTCGGCGCGGAAGTGGGCGAGGTACTCGGCCTGCTGAGCGGGGCCGCCGCGCAGCGGCAGGGTCTGCCGGTTGACCGGGGTGGAGCGGCCGGTTCCGCGCTGGTCGAGCAGCAGCACCCGGTACTCGGCGAGGGCCCGCTCCAGCCACGCCTGCCGCCCGACGAACCTGCGGGCGCCGAAGCCGGGTCCGCCCTCCAGGTAGAGCAGCCAGGGCAGGGACTCCGGGTCCTTGCCGGTGGCGACCAGCTCGCGGGCGTACAGCTCGATCCGCTCGCCGTCGGGGCGGGCGTGGTCGAGCGGGACGGTGAAGCGGTGGTCGGTGAGGACGACACCGGGCTGGCGGTAGCTGCCGGCGGCGGCGCTCTCGGCGGGCGCGGGGTTCACGGGGGTCACGGGTGGTCCCTGGGGTCGGCGCGGTGCGGTGGTGTGCGCGGGCAGCCGTCCCGGGGCCGGTGGGTGATGACGAACCGGGACGGCGGGCCCGCCCGAGCTTACGCGAGGCCCCCGGCGGCGCCGCTTGCCGCACCCGAGGTCACGGGCGGGCTCAGGGGCGGGGCTGGGGGCGTGGCCGGGCGCCACCAGTAGCGTCCGACGATGAGCTCCTCCAGCGAGCGGAGCCGGTCCTCGGCCATCCGTGCGTGCACGTCGGGGCGTTCCAGTGCGACGCGGAGGTCGGCTGCGAGGTGGGTCGCTTCGCGCACCTCGCAGCCTGCCCGAAGGGTGTCCGGAGGGGTCCCCGTCGCACGGGCGACGACGTCGAGGACGGTCTCCATGTGCGGGCCGCTGAACCGGATCAGGAAGAACCAGTCGTCGACCGGATCCCCGAAGCGGGCCCATTCGAAGTCCAGCAGGGCCGTCACGCTCGGGCCGTGCGCGAGCCAGTTGTCCCAGTGGCAGTCCGCGTGGACCGGGACGACCGCACGGGCGTGCGGGGGTGCGTCGCGGGCGATCGCCCGCAGTCCGTCGAGCAGGTGGGGAGGTACGGCTGCGTTCCGGTCGTGTTCGGCGATGTGGTCGATCTCGGCGAGGAACGCGGCCCGGCCGGTGAACCCTCCGTGGTCGAGGGTTTCCCTCAGCGTCCGGTCGGCCCGGCCCCCGGGCACCCAGGCGTGGAGCCGGCCGAGCCGCTCGACCGCCTCCTCCGCCAACGCGCGCGCGGTCGCCGCGTCCACCCCGGGCAGACCCATGCCGGGAGCCGTCCCCGGCACGCGGGCGTAGCAGGCGTAGCGGACCTCGTCGCCCGTCTCCAGCCGGT
Source organism: Streptomyces sp. NPDC058401 (assembly GCF_042722885.1). Lineage (NCBI taxonomy): Bacteria > Bacillati > Actinomycetota > Actinomycetes > Kitasatosporales > Streptomycetaceae > Streptomyces > Streptomyces sp. NPDC058401. The sequence goes on along the minus strand of NZ_JBHXKA010000160.1, from coordinate 14,540 downwards.
GGGTCCCGCTGCCGAGCAGCGGGGCCGCGAGGCCTGCGGGCAGCTGGGGAGCGAGCGCGATCTCCCTGTTCAGCCGCGCGTGGGAGCCCGCGTCGATGAGCTTCACGACCGCGTCCGAGCCCACGTACACATGGTGGGAACCGCTCGCGGCGGTGGCCATGGGCCCGGGGTCCCGCCCCAGGGCCGCCGCCGCGATCGCGCGAGCGGCGGCGCGGGCCTGCCCCGGGTCGGCCATCGGCGCGCGGGCGGTCAGCGGTCCGTCGGCGGTCAGCGGTCCGTCGGCGGTCACAGGTCCGTCGGCGGTCACAGGTCCTTGGGTGCTGACAGCTCCTTGGGTGCTGACAGGTCCGTGGGCGCTCAGAACTCGACCACCGAGCGGAGCACCTCGCCGCGTTCCATGCGTGCGAAGGCCGCCTCGACCCCGTCCAGGGCGATCCGCTCGGAGACGAACGCGTCGAGGTCGAGCCGGCCTTGCAGGTACAGGTCGATGAGCAGCGGGAAGTCGCGCTCGGGCAGGCAGTCCCCGTACCAGGAGGACTTCAGGGCGCCGCCGCGTCCGAAGACGTCCAGCAGCGGGAGTTCGAGCTGCATCTCCGGCGTCGGGACGCCGACCAGCACCACCGTGCCGGCCAGGTCGCGGGCGTAGAACGCCTGCTTGTACGTTTCGGGGCGGCCGACGGCCTCGATGACCACGTCGGCCCCGTTGCCGCCGGTCAGCTCCTGGATGGCCTTGACCACGTCCTGCGTACCGCCGTTGACGGTGTGCGTGGCGCCGAGTCCCCGCGCCCACTCCAGCTTCCGGTCGTCGAGGTCCACGGCGATGATGCGCGAGGCTCCGGCCAGCCTGGCCCCGGCGACGGCGGCGTTGCCCACTCCCCCGCAGCCGATCACGGCCACGGAGTCCCCGCGGCCGACGTTGCCGGTGTTCAGGGCGGCGCCCAGGCCGGCCATCACCCCGCACCCGAGCAGCCCGGCGGCGGCCGGCGAAGCGGCCGGGTCCACCTTGGTGCACTGGCCGGCGGCGACCAGGGTCTTCTCTGCGAAGGCGCCGATGCCGAGGGCCGGGGAGAGCGGGGTGCCGTCCTCCAGGGTCATGGGCTGGGCCGCGTTGTGCGTGGCGAAGCAGTACCAGGGGCGGCCGCGCTTGCAGGCGCGGCAGCTCCCGCACACCGCGCGCCAGTTGAGGACGACGAAGTCACCGGGGGCGACGGAGGTGACGTCCGGACCGACCGATTCGACGACACCGGCCGCCTCGTGACCGAGCAGGAAGGGGAACTCGTCGTTGATCCCGCCCTCCCGGTAGTGCAGGTCGGTGTGACAGACCCCGCAGGCCTGGACCCGTACGAGCGCCTCGCCGGGCCCCGGGTCGGGCACGAGGATCGTCGTGGTCTCCACCGGCGCGCCCTTGCTCCTGGCGATGACCCCTCGTACGCGATGCGTCACGTGCTACCCCGATCTCGATCACTGTCCCGTCAACTGCCCCGGAGGCCCCCCGCAGGGTTCCACCGGTCCGGCCAACGTACACGCGCTGCCCCACGTGCGGGAGTTGCCCCGCGCCGGGGGCTGCCGCCCTGGGCATGGGGGGTGCCGCCGCGGGGGCGGTGGGCTGCCGGCCTGGGACATGGCCGGGTGCCGCCCGCGGCCCTGTGGGCCCGAGCACGGTTGGGCAGCTGCGTCGGGCGGTGCGGTGCGATCCCGAGGGCGCGGCCCTAGACGTGCTGCCCGGACCGTTCGGGTGGCAGCGCCGCCCGCAGGGCCGCGCCGAAGGCGGCCACGGCGGGGTGGGCCGCGGAGCCGCTACGGAAGGCCACGTTGGTGCGGCGCTCCATGACGAGCCGGGTGAGCATGACGGCCGGATCCGGATCCCCCGTGATCCCCAGCTGCGGCACCACGGCCACGCCCTGGCCGGCCGCGACCAGGGCGAGCACGGTCGCGAACTCGTCCACCTGGTGGCGGATCTTCGGCATGAACCCGGCGTCCTCGCAGGCGCGCACCGTCATGGCGTGGCAGAGCGTGCCGGGCGTGGCGATGATCCAGGGCGCGTCGGCATGCGTACGGAGCAACGCCCGCTGCCCGGTTCCGGGTGGCCCGGGTGGGGAGGTTTCGGCGGCGGGGGACCAGGCCGTCGGGGTCGCCAGGTACATCGCCTCGCGGTAGAGGGGTTCCGTGGCGAGTCCGGGTTCGTCCGGCGCGGGGACGAAGTCGTACGCGTGGATCAGGGCCACGTCCAGATCCCCGGCCCGCAGGGCGTGCGCGACCGCCGCCGGGTCCGTTTCCGACACCATCGGCTCCAGGGCCGGGTGCCGGCGGCCCAGCTCGGCCAGGGCCGCCGGGACGATGGCCCTGGTCGCGGTGGGGAAGGAGCCGATCCGCAGCGCTCCGGCCAGTCCGCCCCGCGCCTCCGCGAGCTCCGCGCCGGCCCGCTCCAGGAGCTCCAGGACCGCGTCGGCGTGCCGGACCAGGTTCTGGCCGGCGGGCGTGAGCCGGACCCGGCGCCCGGTGCGCTCCAGCAGGGGCAGACCGGCCTCGCGTTCGAGCACCGAGAGCTGTTGGGACACCGCCGAAGGGCTGAAGGATAGCGCCTCGGCAACCGCGGCGATGGTCCCCCGGTGGGCGAGTTCGCGCAGGAGGCGCAGGCGACGTACATCGAGCATCGGATCAGCTTATGGGTCACCGAAGAAACGCGAACTGGATTCGATGCTCGCAGCGGGTCAGGCTCGACTCATGACCACCCAAACGCTCAGCACCTCGACGCCCTCCTCCGTCGGCGCCCTCGGCCCGTACGTCCCGTACGGGATCCACGTGCCGCTGATCACCCCCTTCAACGCCGCCGGGGAAGTGGCCGCGGATGCCCTGGAGGCGCTCGCCCACGAGGTGCTCGACGCGGGAGCCGCCGGGATCGTGGCGCTGGGCACCACGGGCGAGCCGGCCGCCCTCGACGAGGCCGAGCGCGACCTGGTCACCGACGTCTGCGCCCGGGTCTGCCGCGAGCGCGGGGCGGCGCTGACCGTGGGCGCCGGGGCGAGCGGAACCCGGGCCGCCGAGGAGTCGCTCGGCCGTCTGAAGCGGTGGCCCGAGGTGCGGGCGGCGCTGGTGACCGTGCCCGCGTTCGTACGGCCCTCGGCCGCCGGGGTGCTGGCGCACTTCGAGCGGCTGGCCCGGGTGAGCCCCGTACCGCTGGTCGTCTACCACGTCCCGTACCGCACCGGACAGCCGCTGGACGCGGCCCTGCTGCGGGAGGTCGGTGCGCTGCCCGGGGTGGCGGGGGTGAAGTACGCCGTCGGCTCGCTCGACGGGGAGGCGGTGGCGCTGCTCGGTGATCTGCCGGACGGTTTCGCGGTGTTGGCGGGCGACGACGCCTTCCTGTCGCCCCTGCTCGCCCTCGGCGCGGCGGGCGGGGTCCTCGCGTCGGCCCATCTCGCGACGGACCGGTTCACCGAACTGGCGGCCGCCTGGCGGGCGGGCGAAGCGGACCGGGCCCGCCCTCTGGGCCATGCACTGGCCCGACTCTCCGCGACCCTCTTCGCCGAGCCCAACCCGGCCGTGGTGAAGGGGGTGTTGTACGAACAGGGTCGCATCCCGACCCCTGACGTACGCCTCCCCCTGCTGCCGGCGAGTACAGAGTCGGTCACGGCGTCCCTGCGGGAACTGGCGCGGCTGCCTTAGCCCATCGCCCAACTCTCAACCCCTGCCGGAAGGGGAGAGCTGTTCGCGCACCCACTCCGCATCTGGGTTGGTGTGCGGCCGGCCCGCCACGACGACGGTCGGCACGGTCTCGTTGCCTTCGTTGGCCGCTCTCACCGCTGCGGCTCCTGCCGGGTCGCGCCAGATGTTGACCCAGTGCAACTGGCCGGCGCTGCGGCCCAGTCGGATGCGCAGCCGGATGCAGTACGTGCAGCCCGGCCGCCAGAAGACGACCGGCCGCCCGTCGACCGCGCTGCGGCGCTCCGCCTCCCGCACGCCGGTCGACCTCGGGAAGATCAAGGGCGAGTTCACGCCTGCGAGGGCCAGGAAGGCCGGCAGGAGCGCTGCGCCCGCGACGGGACTGCCTCCGGAAATCAGCACCGTCGCGACGGCTGAGCCGCAGAGTACAAGCACCACCGGCAGGATCCACACGCGCATCATGGTGACGCAGGCTAGTCGACACGTCGACCGGGTGATGCGCAAGCCCGTCCCGGTTGCCGATCACCGGGACGAGAGCGAGGCGGCCGCCTGGTGGTCCGCCACGGCTGCCACGGCCGCCACCAGCGGTAGATCGCCGGGGGATGGCAAGATCCTCGAAGACCCGACCGGCACAGCACCTGCGGCGCCGAGAGCCGCGCAGAAGGGCGAGCAACATGAAGATCATGGTGGACGATCTGTCCGGTTCGGAGATCGCCGGGTTCCTCGACGAGCACGTCCGGCAGATGCGGTCCATCACGCCCGTGGAGAGCAAGCACGCCCTTGATCTCGAAGAGCTTCGCAAGCCCGAGGTGACCTTCTGGTCGATCATGGACGGTGACACCGTGGTGGGCTGCGGTGCGGTCAAGAGGCTGGACGCGGGGCATGCGGAACTGAAGTCGATGCGCACCGCGCCGACGCGCAAGCGAAGCGGGATCGCGTCCCTGCTGCTGGAACACGTCATCACCGAGGCCAAGGCCATGGGATTCACCCGGCTGAGCCTGGAGACCGGATCAGCCGAGTTCTTCCTGCCCGCCAGGAAGCTCTACGGGAAGTTCGGGTTCACCCCGTGCGGGCCGTTCGCGAACTACCGACCGGACCCGAACAGCACGTTCATGACCAGGACCCTCTGAGGATCCTCTGATGACCCTCTGAGGAAGTCAGTCGCGCATCCCAGTCGGTACAGCCGAGGGGTGAATGGCCCGGGATGGGCGATTCGCGGCCAACGGGCGGGTCGCCCGAATCGGGCCCGGCGACGGGCGACTTGCCCGGATTGGGCTGCTGCCCGCCGGCCCGTGATGTGAGTCACGCCGGGGGCGTCAACATCATTTCCCTGTGAGACACGATTCCCTTTTCCCTGTTGGATATTCGGGAATTCACCAACCAGTTTTCAAGGTCATCCGCGGGGCCGAATGCGAGAAGTTGATCTCCCGGTCGAATTCGTGTCTTGTTCCGGCCCGCCGGGCTCGCCTACGGTCACCTCATTCCCGGTGGTCAGCTGCCGAATCCGGCCTCCGCCAGGGCTCTTCCGTACCCCCACGTGAGGAATTCCGCCATGCCCGCACAGGGAAAGCACCGCCGGCCGAAGCAGCACCACGCACTCACCCGCAAGCTGGCCCTCGCCGGTTCCGGCGGTGCGGCGCTGGCCCTCCCGCTGATCAGCGCGACCACGGCCGGGGCGGCCGAGGTGGCCGTCGCCCCCACGACGTATTCCGTGGTCAGCGGTGACACCCTGAGCAAGATCGCGGCCGAGCACTCCATCGGCGGCGGCTGGCAGCAGCTCTACGAGGCCAACAAGGGCCTCGTCGGCGCCGACCCCTCGGCCATCCGCCCCGGGCTGAAGCTGAACCTCACCGCGGTCGCGCCCGCCGCCGCCCCCGCTGCCGCGCCGGCCGCGGCCAAGGCCGCCACCGGCTACGCGAACAACCTCGACGGCTGGATCCGGGAGTCGCTCGACGTCATGGCGCAGCACGGAATTCCCGGTAGCTACGAAGGAATTCACCGCAACGTGATGCGGGAATCCTCGGGGAATCCGATGGCCATCAACAACTGGGACTCCAACGCGGCGGCCGGCATCCCCTCCAAGGGGCTCCTCCAGGTCATCGACCCGACCTTCCAGGCCTATCACGTGCCCGGCACCCCGATGGACTCCTACGACCCGGTCGCCAACATCACGGCCGCCTGCAATTACGCGGCGGCCCGCTACGGTTCGATCGACAACGTCAACGGCGCCTACTGAACGAGCTTGCGGTAGGCCGCTCCCAGCTCGCTCACGTCCACCGAGGCGTGCACGACGGGACCGGCCCCGTTCGCCCCGGTGGACAGGTACTTGAACAGCAGGCCGAGCACGGCCTCGCTCAACTCGGCTTGGACCGCCTCCGTCCGGCCCGCCAGCAGGCCGATCTGTACGTGGACGAGCGCGGCCCCGGGCGCCCCGTCGGCCACGTACACCTCCTCCAGGCACCGGAAGCGCGTCTTGCAGTTGGCCACGGTGGCGGCAGCGACCTCGGTGGTCAGGGCGTGCAGGGCCGACGCGAATCCGCGCCGGTCGAAGGTGTCGGACAGGTTCGCCGAGTAGTCGACGGTGATCTGCGGCATCGGGCCTCCGGGTGTTCGGCGACCGGCCCCGTGGGGCCGCATCGCATGGTGACGGTTCACGGCCGGCGGGTCTCGCCGACCCGCACCGACCGTACCGCCGGGCCCCTCCCCCGCCTCACTCCAGCCCGTACCGCCGCGCCGACTCCTCCTCCTGCGCCAGCCGGTGCATGGCCTTCAGTACCGGCTGCACGAGGATGACCGCGGCCACCGCCGTCTCGACCTTCTCCGCCTCGGAGGGGTACGTCTCCATGAAGTCGAAATCGTGCACGGCCGCCCGGTGCATCAACTCGGCGTACGGGGCCATCAGTTCGGCGTCCCACGGATAGCCGAGCCGGATGAGGGTGGAAACGGCCGACACGAGCGAGCGGTGCACCGGGGACAGGTCCCCCACCTCCCGGGCCGTCGACCAGCCGAGCATCTCCAGCAGCCGGTCCACCTCGCGCCGAGCGGTGATCACCGCCGGCTCCTCCTCGTCCGGCTCGGGCCCCTGCGGCAGCGCCCACAGTGCCGCGCCGATCCGCAGCGTCCGCCCCAGGGACTCGTCGTCGACGTGCGCGAGCACTTCCCGGGCCGTGGCCACCGTGATCCCGCCGACCTGGATGAGCGCGCGGACCAGCCTCAGCCTCCGCAGATGTCCCTCGTCGTACTCGGCGGTCGTCGCGCTGACCCGGCGCCCCGGCGCCAACAGCCCTTCGCGCAGGTAGTACTTGATCGTCGCCGTGGAGACGCCACTGCGCTCGCTCAACTCCGCCAGTCGCATCTCTTGAGCCTTCCCTTGGAGAGTGCCACTATCCAATCATGCAGACGGGCGGCACCGCCCGTCAGTGCCGCGATCCCACCGGGAGCCCCTGGAGGCAGAGTGTCCGCCAAGCCGATACCGGGCCGCACCACCGCGGCCGCCGAGGGCGACGTCGTCGTCCTCCTGCTCGGATTACGCATCAACCACTTCTGGGCCCTCCACCAGTGGATCCCGGTCGTGCTCGCCATGCCCCGCATGCTCCGCGAACTGGCCCGGGACGAGGGCCGGGGCCTGCTCGGTCACGTGCTGCTCACCGCCTCGCCCCGCACGTACTACGTGGTCCAGTACTGGGAGTCCAAGGAGAAGCTCTACGCCTACGCCTCGGCTCCCGACATGCTCCACCACCGGGTCTGGGCGATCATCAACCGCAAGGAGCACGCGGGCAAGGTCCGCGGGCACGTCGGCCTGTGGCACGAGTCGTACATCGTGCCGGAGGGCTCGTACGAGTCGATCTACGCCGACATGCCGCCCGCCGGCCTGGCCGCGGCCACCGGAGTCCTCCCCCTGGAGGCCCGCGGCCGCCGCGCGGCCGACCGCCTGCGCCACCGCTCCGGCCCGGAAGCGGCCTGAGCCCGGGCCCCGGAGACAGCCCAGGTGGGTCAGGTGGCCCAGGTGGGTCAGGTGCGTCAGCCGGCCGTACGCGGCCTGCGCGCCCTGGCGCGGACCAGGGTGCGCAGCGGAGCCGTGAAGCCGTAGCCGACGTCCTTGCGCAGCGCCCCGGCGCCGGCCCGCTCCACCGCCGTGAGCTGGTGTTCCATGAGCTCGGTCATGGTCAGGGCGACCGCCCGCAGACCGGGTTCGGTGAGGTCGAGGATGCCGTCGGCGGCGGCCAGTGCGGTCCGGGCCCGTCCGCATTCGGCGGCCAGCAGTTCCCGTACGGCCGGGGTGTCCCGGGCCTGTTCGAGGTCGGCGCGGGTCACGGAGTGTTCGGCGAGGCGGGCCCGCGGGATGCAGAGCCGGCCGTCCGCGAGGTCACCGGCGAGGTCGGCGAGGAAGTCGACGCGCTGGGCGGCGTCCACGAACCGCCGCCAGCCCGCGGCCTGTTCGGCGTCGGGGCCGCCCTGGTACTGCAGGCCGGTGAAGACCAGCACTCCGGGCCAGGCGTAGGCGTCGAGGTAGGCCTGGAACTCCTCCTCGGCGGCGAACCCGTCGAAGACCGCCTCCTCGGTGACCGCACCGTCGAGGAAGCGGAACACCCAATCGGCGGGCAGGCCGCGGGAGTCGACGGCGTGGGCGTAGGCGCGCAGCAGCGGGTCGGGGCTGTCCCCGGTCTCCAGTGCGCGGCGCACCTCGGTGCCCAGTTCCTCGAGGCCGGCGGCCCGCTGCTCGGCGGTGCCGGTCTCGGCGACGTCGTCGACCCGGTTCATGAAGGCGAGGCCGGCCGCCAGCCAGGGCACGAGCGCGGGTGCGGCCAGCAGCCGCAGGGCGAGGTACGGCGCGGGTTCCCGGCGCAGGACCCGCCGGGCCGCGTACGTGTAGTCGGCCCGGAGCCCGGGGCCGGTTATCCCGGCGGTCGTGAGCGTGCTGCGCCAGCTTGGCATGTGGTGGTTCTCCGCTTCCCCGGCGGTCAGCTCCGGTAGACCTTCTTGATCTTAAAGTCGGTGCCGGCGAGGACGTACCCGCCCTGTCCGTACTCGTCGCTCAGGTAGGGGCGGACCGCGGGGGTGTCCAGCCAGGGCGAGACGTTGAGGTAGCGGGAGCTCGGGTTGTCGACGCCGAGTTCCTTCGTCGACGCGGCCAGCAGGGCGGGCAGCGCGTTCCAGTCGAGCGCCGCCATGTCCATGAGCGGCTCTCCGGGCTTCACGGTGCCGGAGGGGCCGGTGCGCTTGGCGACGCCGCCGCGGAACTGCCAGGAGTCCACGGTCTTGGCTCCGGCCGCGGTGGGGATGTCGGCGAGCACGTACTCGTCGTAGACCTTCATGTCGACGAAGGTGGTGGTGCCCGTCTGCTGCTTGAACGCCTCGATGGCGGTACGGATGTTGGCCGGGTCGATCAGGCTGCCCTTGGGCGGGGTGACCGGCTTCGGCGTGCTCGCCTTGGGGGTCGGTGCCGGGGTCGCGGCCACGGCGGTGCCGGAGGCCGGGGAGGCCGGTCCGGAGCCGGCCGGTGTCTGCGAGGTGTTCGGGTCGCCGCTCTTGCCCGCGGAGCCCCCCGCGTCCCCGTCGGGGAGCCACTTGACGAGGCCGACGACGCCCGCGGCCAGGACCACCGCGAGGAGTCCGGCGAGCAGGGCCGGGCGACGGCGACGCCGCGGGGGCGTCGGCGCGGGGACGGTCACGGGGACGGTGAACGCGTACGGGTTGCCCGCGCCCGGGACGAACGGCGGCGGCGGCGTGTGCGGTGTGTGCGGTGTCTGAGAGAAGCTGTGCGTGGCTCCCGGTCTCGGTCCCGGTATGGAGCCCATCGCGGGACCGGGACCCGGGGTCGCCGGTCCGAAGCTTCCGAAGGTGGCGGGCGGTGCCGCCGGGGAGGCACCGGCGAGAGCACTGCTCGCACCGCGGAGCAGCGCTTCCAGTTCCTCGGCGTCGGGCCGCACGGACAGGTCCCGCACCAGCAGCCGTTCCAGTACGGGTCCCAGCGGGCCGGACCGGACCGGCGCGGGGATCGGCTCGTCGAGCACCGCGACCACGGTGGCCAGGCTGGTGGCCCGGCGCAGCGGGTGCACCCCCTCCGCGGCCACGTACAGCAGCATCCCGAGCGACCACAGATCGGAGGCGGCCAGTCCCTCCGCGCCGCGCGCCCGCTCGGGCGCGATGTACTCCGGCGAGCCGATCAGCGCTCCGGTCGAGGTCAGCCCGGTGGCGCCGTGCAGGGCGGCGATCCCGAAGTCGGTGAGCACCGCGGAGCCGCTGGGTCGCAGGAGCACGTTGGCCGGTTTCACGTCTCGGTGCAGCACCCCCTCCGCGTGCGCGGCCCGCAGTGCGGAGAGCAGGTCGAGCCCGAGGCGCAGTACGTCCACCACCGGCATCGGACCGGCCTCCAGCCGGTCGGCCAGGGAGCCGCCCCGGACGAGCTCCATCACGATCCACGGATGGCCGTCGGAGCCGGGCTCGGGCTCCACGATGTGGTGGATGGTGACCACGTTCGGGTGGGCGAGCCGGGCGAGGGCCCGGGCCTCGCGGACGGCGCGTTCGCGCAGCTGCACGACCAGCCCGGGCTGCGCGGCGGCGGTCGCCGGGTCCGGCGGCCGCACCTCCTTGAGGGCGACCTCCCGGTCCAGCGCGATGTCGCGGGCGCGCCACACCGTCCCCATCCCGCCGCTGCCCAGGGGCCGCGCGAGTTCGAAGCGCCCGTCGATCAACCGTCTGCCGGCCTCACTGCTGTCCATGGCCGGTCATCGTAGGCGCCACCACCGACGCCGGTGCACCCGTACCGGGACGTGGACAACGACGTGGCCGTCCCCGGGGCAGCCCGCACCGCACCCGGCGGCCCGCACCGCGCGCGTGGGCGGCGCACGGCGTGGGTAGGGTGCCTGCCCGAGATCCCCGAGGGGCCGAGGCCCGGACGGAGGTGGAGCGGTGTCCGTCTGGCTCCCGCCCGCCGAGTACGTCGAAACCATCCCCCGGGCGACCGGTTACGCCTGCCTCTACTTCACCGACACCCGCGGCCGCCCGGTGCAGCTGCGGGCCACGCACTCCACGGAGCCTGGCAGTGGCCGGGCGGGAACATGGACCACGGCGAGACGCCCTGGGAGTGCGCGCTCCGGGAGTGCCTGGAGGAGACGGGCATCGCCTTCGACCCCGAGGAGCACAGCGAGGTACGGGTCCACTCGGTCCGTGAGTGGGAGGCGCTCATGAGCCCCTCGAACTTCGCCCGCCTGCGGGAGATCGACGCTGCCCGCCGTACCGGCACGGTGGCCTACATGGAGCGCTGATCCGGCCCTGCCCGCCCCGCCGGCCCCGCTGGTCAGTTGCGGGAGTTGCCGAAGAGGAGGCGGTAGGCGATGAGGAGGACCAGCGAGCCCGCGATGGCGGAGCCCCAGGTCGCGAGGTCGAAGAAGTCGTTCTGGATCGACCGGTTCAGGAACTTCGCCGAGAGCCGGCCGCCGGTGAAGGCCCCGGCGATCCCGATGAGGGTGGTGCCGATCAGGCCGCCCGGGTCACGGCCGGGCAGCAGCACCTTGGCGATCCCGCCCGCCAGCAGTCCGAGGATGATCCAGCCGATGATGCCCATGCCCGTTCACTCCGCTTCGCTGTGCGCGCCTCGTCGTGCGCGCCACGTCCGTTCAGGTCTCACACGGGGAGACGCGTGAACAGGCGAAACGGTTCTCAGGCGGGCCGCCGCCCGGACCCGGGGGCGGGCCTGAGGGCGGCCATCGCGACCAGGCCGAGCACCGCGACTCCCGCGGCGCCCGTCGCGCCCCTTGCCAGGAATCCGCCGCGGGAGCGCCAGGACAGCACCGACAGAGTCGACTGGGCGGAGGCGAACGAGCCCGCGCTCAGCACGGAACCCACCGAGGCGGCCGACAGGGTCGAGCCGACGGAGCCGATCGACAGCACGCTCCCGACCGATCCGATGGAGAGGATCGAGCCCACCGAACCGATGGAGAGGATCGAGCCCTTGGAACGGAGCGAGAGGAACGAACCGTAGTCGGCAGCCATGCGGCTCATGCTGCCACACCGGCCATCGACCCGGCCTGAGGCACGGTCGGAGACGCGGTCGGAGACGCGGCCTGAGGCACAGGCATCGGCCCGGCCTGAGGCACAGCCTGAGGCACAGCCTTGGACCCGGTCTGAGGCGCGGCCTGGGTCGCGGCGGCCGCCGTCTGCTGCGGGGTCCGGGTGAGCAGCAGCACGCCCCGGGCCGCCGCCAGCGCCCCGGCCACGGCCAACAGGACTCCGAGCGCGCCGCCCTGGATGCGTTCGCCGAGCAGGATCATGCCGATCGCGGCCGCGGCCAGCGGATTGGTCAGGTTGACCACCGCGAGCGGGGCCCCGAGTCCGCCCCGGTAGGCCCGCTGGGACAGGAGCATCCCGCCGACCGCGAAGACCACCACGAGCAGCGCCACCGAGACGACCCGGACGCTGAGCAGGGACCCGCCCCGGCCGCCCGCCACCGCGACGGTCTGGGTCAGGGCGGAGGCGGCCGCGGAGGCCAGCCCGGACGCCGTCGCGTGGCGCAGCCCCGAGCGGGTGTCGGTCCGTGCGGTCAGCATCACGATCACCGCGGCCGTGGCTCCGGAGACGGCGAGCGCCTCGACCAGGGTCAGGGTCTCGTCGGGGGACGGGCCGGAGGCGGGCAGCAGGAGCAGCCCGAGGCCGACGACGGTGGCCAGCGTGCCGCGCCACTCGCTGGCCACGACCCGGCGCCCGGCCCCGCGGGCGCCCAGGGGTACGGCGGCGACGAGGGTGAGCGCGCCGAGCGGCTGGACCAGGGTGAGCGGCCCGTACCGCAGGGCGGCGGCGTGCAGGAGCGCGGCGGCGGCGTTCAGGCCCGCCGACCACCACCAGGCGCCGTTGCCGAGCAGCGCCTTGGTGCTGCGGGCGACCGCGCGGCGGGCGAGGCGTTCCTGGGCGACGGCGGCGGCCGCGTAGGTGACGGCGGCGGCGAGGCAGAGCAGGACCGCGAGGAGCGTGGCGTTCACCGGACCGCTCCTACGGTTCCTGCGGTCTCGACCCGCCCTGTTCCTACGGTCTCCACCGGCCCTGTCCCTACGGCCTCCGCGGGCTCGGCGCCCGCGAACACCGGCTCGGCGCCCGCGAACGCCGGCGCCGGGCGCGGACCCGGCACGCTGCGCCGGGCGACGATCGACCGGCCGGCCGGGCGCGGGACCAGCAGCAGCGCGGCCCCGAGGAGCAGTGTGGCGACGATGGCGTCGAGCCAGTAGTGGTTGGCCGTGCCGACGACCACGAGCAGGGTCACCAGCGGGTGCAGCAGCCACAGGGCGCGCCACCGCGAGGAGGTGGCGGCGATCATGCCGAGGGCCAGCATCAGCGCCCAGCCGAAGTGCAGCGAGGGCATCGCGGCGAACTGGTTGGCCATGGTGTCGGTGGCGGGGGCGGCCCCGTAGACGGTCGGACCGTAGACCTGGCCGGTGTCGATCAGGTGGGCGGCGCCCAGCATCCGCGGGGGTGCGAGGGGGAAGGCCAGGTGGAGGACGAGGGCCGCACCGGTCAGGACGGCCAGCACCCGGCGGGTCCAGAGGTAGTGGGCGGGGCGGCGCAGGTAGAGCCAGACGAGGAAGAGCACGGTGGCGGGGAAGTGCACGGCCGCGTAGTAGGTGTTCGCGGTGTGCACGAGGGCGTCGCTGTGCAGGAGCAGGCGCTGGACCAGGCCTTCGCCGGGCAGGTGCAGGGTGCGTTCGGCGTCCCAGACCCGGGTGGCGTTGCGGAAGGCCTCCTCGGTGCGGCCGGTGGAGAGCGTACGGCCGAACTTGTAGACGGCGAAGAGGCCCACGACGAGCAGGAGCTCGCGTATGAGGCGGCGGCGGGCGCCCGGCCCCGCGGCGGCCCCGGCGGGTGTGGTGTGGGAGGTCATCCCCCGGTCTCGCTTCCTGTACACAGCTACACGGCTCACAATCGACACACCAGTGTATCGATACATTCTCGTATCGATACGAGTGTGTACCGATACGCTCGCGTTCCCGTAGACTTTCACTAGAGACTGCTGGGGCGCGACCGAAATATCGCCGCGCAGCAGTACGAGTGCGAGGCACTCAGCAGTACGAAGCACGCAGCAGTACGAGGTACACCGCAGTACGAGGCACGCAGCACCGAGGAGAGCCGCCCCATGACGTCGCCGACGCCGGAAGCCGTCCCGGCCCCCGCGCGCCGCTCCAAGATCACGCCGGAGCGCGAGCAGCAGCTCTACGACGCCGTCCTGGAGCAACTGCGCGAGGACGGCTACGAGGCGCTGACCATGGAGAAGATCGCCGCCCGTGCCACCTGCGGGAAGTCCACGCTCTACCGGCAGTGGAAGACCAAACCGCAGCTCGTCGCCGCCGCCCTGCGTGCGGACCGGCGCGGGACCCTCGCCGCGGTGGACACCGGGACCCTGGCGGGCGACCTGCGCGAGGCGGCCCGGCTCGCCGCCTGTACCTCGGGGCGCGACACCCGGCTGATGCAGGCCCTCGGGCACGCGGTGCTGAGCGACGAGGAGCTGAAGGCGGCCCTCCGCGATGCCCTGGTGGAACCGGAGCTGGCGGCCTTCGACGCGATCGTCGCGCGGGCCGTGGCCCGGGGCGAGCTCGCCCCCGGGCATCCCGCCGTGGAGTTCCTGCCGGCCCAGCTGATGGGCGTGCTGCGCATCAGGCCCGTACTGGAGGGCCGCTACGCCGACGCCGAGTACCTCGTGCGGTTCGTCGACGCCTGTCTGCTGCCGGTGCTGGGCGCGGCCCCGCCGGAAGCCGGCCGGGCCCCCTGAACCGGGCCCCTCGAACCAGCGGGCCGCCGTCCCCGATGACCGGACGGTGACCCGCTCGCGCTGCCTCGTGGGGACGGTGGCAGCGCAGCCCCCGGACCGGTCGGCGGGCACTCCCTCGCGG
>NZ_JBHXKA010000159.1:0-16944 GCF_042722885.1 Streptomyces sp. NPDC058401 | reverse complement strand
TGGCCCCCCCCCCCGGGGGCGCCCACCCCCCCCCCGGCGGGCGCCCAGCGACACAACAGCCCTCTCGGCCCGGTCCGGCCGGGTCCCCGCCTGCGGCGGTGGCGCCGTTACCGGCGGTGATGCTGTCGCTGGACGCGGGCGCCAGCGACCTCCCTCCTCGGCCCGGCCGGGCCGAGGGGTTCCCGCCTCCGGGGAGGCCCCCGGCCCCCGCGGCCACGCCGCCCCCGGCCGCGGGCGGCCAGCGACCCCACCGGTCCCTCGGCCCGGCCCGGCCGGGCCCCCGCACGGTGTGTCTCCCTGACAGTTCGTGCCACAACCCTGTTCCCGGGAGCGTCATCTGACGTACCGTCATTTCCGCCCAGGTGTCATCCCCCGCACCCCTCACGGAGGTTCGCCATGCCCGCCGACCGGCCCGTACCGCTCGACGAATACCCCATCCACCAGGCCCCGCTGTCGATGAAGCACCTCGTCACCGGCGACCGCAACGCCTACGACCGCTGCATCTTCCACGTCTTCGACCACGCGGGCCGCGCCGTCCTGATCCTCGGCCTCGGGGTCTACCCCAACGCCGGCGTCATCGACGCCTACGCCACCCTCCGCCTCGGTGACGAACTCCTCGCGGTCCGGGCCTCCGACGCCCTCGGCGACGACCGCATGAACCTCTCCGTCGGCCCGCTCCGGATCACCGTCGACGAACCGCTCCGGCGGATCACCCTCTCCTGCGCCGCCGACCCCGCAGACCCCGACGGGCTCTCCTACGAGATCACCTGGACCGCCGAGTTCCCCGCCGTCTGGGAGCCGCACCACACCCAGCGCCGGGGCGACCGGCTCATCCTCGAAGGCCGCCGCTTCGTCCAGGCGGGCGGCGTCACCGGCACCATCCGCGCCAAGGGCGAGGAGTTCACCCTCGACGCCGACTGGACCGGCACCCGCGACCGGAGCTGGGGGGTGCGACCGATCCCCGGCGAGGAGGGCGGCCGCGCCGCCGATGAGCACCGGCCCGAGGGCTTCCACTGGCTCTGGATCCCGGTCCGGTTCGAGGACCGCTTCCTGATGGTCATCACCCAGGAGGACGCCGACGGCCACCGGGCCCTCAGCGAGGCCGTCCAGGTCTTCCCCGAGGGCAGCGGTCGTCACGACGTACAGCTCGGCTGGCCGCACACCGACATCCGCTACCGCCCGGGCGGCCGCCATCCCGAGAGCGCCGTCGTCCACCTCACCGATCCGGCCGGCCGCAAACCCCTCGAACTCGGCGTGGAGATCCTGAACTCCTCTCCGCTCGCCGTCGGGGCCGGCTATCCGCCCGCCTCCGACTGGCAGCACGGCACCTGGCAGGGCCGCGGCTGGACCGACCGCCGCACCTACGACCTCTCCGACCCCGCGGCCCACCCGATGGCCGCCTTCGGGGTCACCGACCACTCGGCCCGCTTCACCCTCGAAGGCCGCACCGGCTACGGCATCTTCGAGCACGGCAGCTTCGGCCGCCACGACCCCAGCGGCTTCGCCGACTACGGCTCGGTCGCCCCGTAGCCCGGCCTGGGCCGTCTCTTACGCGAGCGCCCCGACAGCACGCCCAGGCACGGCACCAGACGCCGCGGGCCCGGCCGACAAGATCCGAAAGAGACGGCCTGGCCCCACACCTCAACAGCCAAGCCAGAGAAGGGGTTTCCCATGGCAGGACCGGCACCGCGCCCCCGTACCTCCACCCGCGAACCCGAGGAGCTGGGCCGGCGCCTCGCCGCCTGGCTCGACACCGGGCTTCCCGGTGCGAAGGTCACCAACATCTCCGTCCCCGGGTCCAACGGCATGTCCAGCGAGACCCTGCTCTTCGACATAGAGCACCCCGACGCGCCGATCCGCGCCTGCGCCCTGCGCCTCGCCGCCGACCCGGCCGCCTACACCGTGTTCCCCACCTACGACATGCCCCGCCAGCACCGGGTCATGAGCCTGGTCGCCGCCCACACCGACCTGCCCGTCCCGCGCGTGCAGTGGCTGGAAAAGGACCCCGGCCCGCTCGGGGCCCCGTTCTTCGTGATGGCCCGCGCCGAAGGGCGCGTACCGCCCGACGTGATGCCCTACACGTACGAGGGGAACTGGCTGCACGCCGCCACCGACGCGCAGCGCGCCGCACTGCAGGAGTCGAGCATCGCGCTGCTCGCCCGGCTGCACGACCAGTTCCCGCCCGAGGAGGCGCTGTTCCTCCTCCCGGAGGGCGAGGGCAGCCCGCTGCGCCGGCATGTCGAAACCCAACGCGCCTACTATGACTGGGTGGTTGAGGGAAAGTCCCGATCACCCCTCCTCGAGCGGGCGTTCGCCCGGCTCGAAGAGCTCTGGCCCGCCGACGAGGGCGGCCCGGCCGTCCTCAACTGGGGCGACGCACGCATCGGCAACGTCATCTACGAGGCCGACGGCTTCGTACCGGTGGCCGTCCTCGACTGGGAGATGGCGGCCTGCGCCCCGCGCGAGGTCGATCTCGGCTGGACCGTCTACCTGCACCGGTTCTTCCAGGACCTGACGGTCGGTTTCGGCCAGCCCGGCCTGCCGGACTTCCTGCGCCGCGAGGACATCGAACGCCGGTACGCCGAACTCACCGGGCACACGCCGCGGGACATGGAGTTCCACACGCTCTACGCCGCCCTGCGGCACGGGATCGTGATGCTGCGCATTGCCTACCGGCAGGCGCACTTCGGCGAGGTCGAGGTCCCGGCGGATCCCGACGGCCTGATCCTGCACCATGCCAGTCTCACCGCCATGGTGCAGGGAACGTACTGGTAAGCGCCCTGGCGGCCGCCGGGCCGTCTCGGCCCGGGGTCAGGCGGCCTGCGCGTGCTGGCGCATCTGCGGCATCGCCGCGGGCGCCGGCACCCGCACCGGACGCGAGCCGGGGCCGCCGACGTGCGAGAAGGGCTGCGTCCGCCAGTCGAGGCCCTGCGGAAGCGCCAGGTGGACGACGGGCTCCAGCTCGGGGACCTCGTCGTCACCGTCGCCGAAGCCGAGGGTGGGCAGCGCGTCGGAGGCGGGCCGCCCGGTGCCCGCGCACACCGTGAGCCCGAAGGGGTTCCACGGGGTCAGGCAGAGGGCGTGCTCCGGCAGGAACTCCTCGTCGGCGACGAGGGCGATCGACTGGCCGCAGTCGGGGCAGGTCGCGTGGTGGATCTCGAAGCCCTCGGCGTATTCGAGGTAGTCGTCGTCGTCGGCGTAACCGCTCTCGACGATTTCCAGGGGCTCCGGTTCGGTACGACCGGCGCGCTTGGTGTTCAGCATGGATGTACTCCCCCTTGGGTGGGCCGGGCGGGCAGGTTCTTCGGCCACGGCCACCCCAAGCACTTCCCGTCGCGCGGCACGAGTAACCACATCCGGCCGCCGTACGCCCGCATACCCCTGTGGCCTTGGTCACATGCCCGCCGCAGGTGCCACCTCAATCCGTGGACACGGCTGGGCCTGGACGGTTCGGGGCCGTAAGTTGTGCGCCTATGAGCGCAATGGAGGAGCTGGACCGCCAGATCGTTGATCTGCTCGTGCGGGACGGGCGGATGAGCTACACGGATCTGGGCAAGGCCACGGGACTGTCCACGTCGGCGGTCCATCAGCGAGTACGCCGCCTGGAGCAGCGCGGGGTCATCCGCGGCTACGCGGCGGTCGTCGACCCCGAGGCTGTCGGCCTCCCCCTGACGGCCTTCATCTCGGTCAAGCCCTTCGACCCGAGCGACCCGGACGACATCGCGGAGCGGCTGGCCGGAGTCCCCGAGATCGAGGCCTGCCACAGCGTCGCGGGCGACGAGAACTACATCCTCAAGGTCCGCGTGGCCACCCCCCTGGAACTGGAAGACCTCCTGGGCCGCCTGCGCGCCCTGGCCCACGTCTCCACCCGCACGACGGTCGTCCTCTCCACGCCGTACGAGGCCCGCCCGCCCCGCGTGTAGATCCGGCACACCCAGCCCCTCCGGCAACGGCGCCGCACCCGGCGGCCCCCACCCGGGGCCCGTGTTCCGCGAGGCGAACCGCACCCGCCAGACTGTCGGCATGACAGACCGCACCACCGCCGCCGACTCCGCCAACGCCGCCGGAGCCCCCCGGGCCACGGACCCCACCCCCACCGCCGGAGGCCCCCGCACGATCCTCCTCCGCGGCGGGGAGGTCCACAGCCCCGCCGACCCCTTCGCCACCGCGATGGTCGTCGAGCGCGGCCACATCGCCTGGGTCGGCTCGGAAGGCGCGGCCGACGCCTTCGCCCAGGGCGTGGACGAGGTCGTCGACCTCGCGGGCGCGCTGGTCACCCCCGCCTTCACCGACGCCCACGTGCACACCACCTCCGCGGGCCTCGCCCTGACCGGCCTGGACCTGTCCACGGCCGTCTCCCTCGCCGAAGCCCTCCAGCGCGTGCGCGCGTACGCCGACGGCCGCCCCGCCGACCGGGTGCTGCTCGGCCACGGCTGGGACGCCGCCCGGTGGCCCGAACGCCGCGCCCCCCGCAGGCAGGAGCTCGACGAGGCCGCCGGCGGCCGCCCGCTCTACCTCAGCCGCATCGACGCGCACTCCGCCGTGGTGACCACGGCCCTGCTCGACCTCGTCCCCGAGGTGCGCGGGGCCGCCGACGAGCCGCTCACCCAGGGCGCCCACCACGCCGTGCGCCGCGCCGCGCTCGGCGCGCTCACCCCGGCCCAGCGCGCCGAGGCCCAGCGGGCCGCCCTCGACCGGGCCGCCTCCCTGGGGATCGGCTCCGTCCACGAGTGCGGCGGCCCGGAGATCTCCTCCCCGGAGGACTTCACCGCCCTCCTGGAGCTGGCGCGGACCCACCCCGGCCCGCGGGTCTTCGGCTACTGGGCCGACCGGGACCTCGCCCGGGTCGGGGAACTCGGCGCCGTCGGGGCGGCCGGCGACCTCTTCGTCGACGGAGCCCTCGGCTCGCACACCGCCTGCCTGCACGCCCCGTACGCCGACGCGGACCACACCGGCATCGACTACCTCGACGCCCGGGCCGTCGCCGAACACGTGGCCGCCTGCACCGAGGCGGGCCTCCAGGCGGGCTTCCACGCCATCGGGGACGCCGCGATCACCGCCGTGGTCACCGGGGTCCGGGCCGCCGCCGACAAGGTCGGCCTGGACCGGGTGCGCGCCGCCCGGCACCGCGTCGAGCACGCCGAGATGATGACCCCGGCCACCATCGCCGCCTTCGCGGAGCTCGGCCTCACCGCCTCCGTGCAGCCCGCCTTCGACGCGCTGTGGGGCGGCGAGCAGGGCATGTACGCGGACCGGCTCGGCGCCGAGCGCGCCCGCACCCTCAACCCGTACGCGGCCATGCTCAAGGCCGGCGTCCCGCTCGCCTTCGGCTCCGACGCCCCGGTCACCCCCCTCGACCCCTGGGGCACCGTCCGGGCGGCCGCCTTCCACCACACCCCCGCGCACCGCATCTCCGCACGGGCGGCCTTCGCCGCCCACACCCGCGGCGGCTGGCGGGCCCTGGGCCGCGACGACGCGGGCATCCTGGTCCCCGGCGCCCCGGCCGACTACGCGGTCTGGGACACCGCCGAACTGGTGGTCCAGGCCCCCGACGACCGGGTCGCCCGCTGGTCCACGGACCCCCGCTCCGGCACCCCCGGACTGCCGGACCTGACACCCGGCGGGGAGCTGCCGGTCTGCCTCGCCACCGTGGTCGGCGGCCGGGAGGTATTCGTACGGCCACAGGGGTGATCCGGGTGGCCGTGGTTCGGTGAGGGCGGCCGGACCCGGATAGGTTCGGCCGGGTCCACCACCGGACGTCCGAACCGGACGGAGCCGAACGCTCAGCCGCGCCCGCGCCTCGGGGGCGAGGGAAGGTTTCGCCGCAAGGGTGTCCCCCCTGCTCCACAGGGGCTTGGGGGCAGGTGGCCTCAGATCGGGGCCCTGCGGTCCAGTAGACAACGGTCAGGCGGCCCGCAGCCAGCGGGAGCCGGTCCGGCCCGAAGGACCGCGGGCCCCGATCGCTGTTCTAAAATCATCCTCTGCGACACGACGTACAGGATGTACGAGAACGCAAAAGGGGAATCAGTGAGCGACGGCGGACAGCGAAGCTACGGACCGCTCGGCACGGCCTTGGTGATCATTCCGACCTACAACGAGGCGGAGAACATCGGGCTGATCGTCGGCCGCGTCCGCGCGGCTGTACCCGGGGCGCACGTCCTGGTCGCCGACGACAACAGCCCGGACGGCACCGGAAAGCTCGCCGACGAGCTGGCGGCCGCGGACGACCAGGTCCACGTACTGCACCGCAAGGGCAAGGAAGGCCTCGGGGCCGCCTACCTGGCCGGCTTCGGCTGGGGCCTGGAGAACGGCTACGGCGTCATCATCGAGATGGACGCCGACGGCTCCCACCAGCCCGAGGAACTGCCCAGGCTGCTCACCGCGCTGGAGGGCGCCGACCTGGTGCTGGGTTCCCGCTGGGTGCCCGGCGGCCGGGTCGTCAACTGGCCCAAGAGCCGGGAGTTCCTCTCCCGGGGCGGGTCCACCTACTCCCGGCTGATGCTGGGCGTCCCGATCCGCGACGTCACCGGCGGCTACCGCGCCTTCCGCCGCGAGACCCTCGAAGGGCTGGGCCTGGCCGACGTGGCCTCCGCGGGCTACTGCTTCCAGGTCGACCTGGCGCGGCGGGCCGTGCAGAAGGGCTTCCGCGTGGTGGAGGTGCCCATCACCTTCGTCGAGCGCGAGTTCGGCGACAGCAAGATGAGCAAGGACATCGTGGTGGAGGCCCTCTGGCGGGTCACCCAGTGGGGTCTCAAGGAGCACGCCGGCAAGCTCTCGGACAAGGTGTCGGACAAGCTCACGGGCAAGCCCCGGAACAAGTAGCCCGCCCCGGGAGCGGTACGAGTAACCCGCGCCCGGAGCGGTCCGCCACCCCTAGGGGATGTCCGGTACCTCCGGCTGAGGACGTCTTTACCCCGACCCAGGCACACTGGGGATATGACGACCGGAGTTCCGACCTCTACGGCCCCCCGGCGGCGTTCGCCCGCCCGGACGTACCTTCCCCTGGCCATCGCTGCCTGGCTGATCCTGGAGATCTGGCTGCTCGGCCAGGTCGCCGGGCTGATCGGCGGCGGCGGTGTCGCCCTGCTCCTCGCGGGCGGCCTGGTGCTGGGTGCGGTGGTCATCAAGCGGGCCGGGCGACGCGCCTTCAAGAACCTGACGGACACCTTCCAGCAGGCCCAGGAGGGCCGTCAGCCGACTCCGCAGCTTCCCGGCAAGCCCGGCACGGGCAACGGCCTGACCATGCTGGCCGGCCTGCTCCTGATGATGCCCGGCCTGATCTCCGACGCGGCCGGCCTGCTGCTCCTGCTCCCGCCCGTCCGCGCCCTGATCGGCCGACGGGCCGCCCGCTCCCTGGAGCGGAAGATGGCCTCCGCGCCGGCCGGTTCCTTCGGCGACGCCTTCCAGCAGGCCCGGATCCACCACCCGGACGGCAAGGTCGTCCCGGGTGAGGTCATCCACGGCGAGGTCGTCCGCGAGGACGGCGGCCCGCAGCGCCCCGACAACGGCTACCGGCCCCCGCTGACCCCCTGAGTGCTGACCCCCTGAGCGCGCACGACAAAGCCGAGGGGCCCCACCACACGGTGTGTGGTGGGGCCCCTCGGCTTCTTGCTGTCTTGCGGTGCTGCGGGTACTGCTCGCCGCTGTGGCGTCCGGCTGTCAGGCGGACTTGCGGCTGTCCCGCGGATGCACGGCAATGTTCATGGCGCCGGAACGAAGGACCGCAAGCCTCTCGGCCAGCACTTCCTCCAGCTCCTCGCGGGTGCGCCGCTCCATGAGCATGTCCCAGTGCGTTCGCGCAGGCTTGCCCTTCTTCTCTTCGGGCCCATCCCCGTCAACCAGGAGTGCCATGGCGCCACACGCCTTGCACTCCCACTCCGGCGGAATTTCTGCCTCAACCGAGAACGGCATCTCAAATCGATGTCCGTTCTGGCATGCGTACTCCACCGCCTGGCGCGGGGCCAGATCGATGCCGCGGTCCGTCTCGTAGCTGGTAACCACGAGCCGCGTACCGCGGAGAGCTCGCTCACTCATGAATCGTGCCTCCCGGGCTTGTCGCCCACAGGACAGGTGTCGCTGTCGTCGTCATCCGGTCAACGTCCGGTCGGCGGTATAGATTCCCGCTCCGGGTCATGCGTCGCCCGTCGTACCGCCCCTTGTTGTACCCACCAGTGCCCGTTTTGTCACATCTGGCAGCAGATGTGACCCAACGTCTTCACTTCATAAGCACGCAGTAACGGTCCGCCTGGCAGGCCAAAGGCGTACACTACCGGCCCTTAGCTTGAACGTCGAAATTCGTTCCGAATTCGCGCGGCTGTGACCCCTCGGATCCGTCGGTTGCGTCGGATCCCCGGTCAGATCCGCTCGGGTACAGGATTCCCCGCCGCCTCCACCGCGCGCCGGACCGGCACTCGGGCGAGCAGCACGAAACCCAGTGCGAAGAAGACCACCAACGAGATGATCGCGTCCCGGTAACTGCCCGTGACCTGGTACGTGAGCCCGAAAACCAGCGGCCCGACCCAGCTCAGTCCCCGGTCGCTCATCTCGTACGCGGAGAAGTACTCGGCCTCCTTGCCCGCCGGAACCAGGTGCGAGAACAGCGAGCGCGACAGCGCCTGGCTGCCGCCCAGCACCAGTCCGATCATCGCGGCGAGTGCGAAGAACCACACCGGGGTCCGGGCCGGCAGGAAGTATCCGGCGGCCAGGGTCACGCCCCAGGCCAGCAGCGATCCGAGGATCGTCCGCTTGGCGCCGTAACGGACGGCCAGCCGGCCCATCCCCAGAGCGCCCGCCACCGCGAGGATCTGGACCAGCAGCACGGCCACGATCAGCGTCGCCTGCTCCAGCTCCAGCTCCTCCGAGCCGTAGATGGAGGCCTGGGAGATCACGGTCTGCACGCCGTCGTTGTAGATCAGGTACGCCAGCAGGAACGACAGGGTCAGCGGATAGCGCCGCATGTCCTTCAGCGTGGCCACGAGCTGCTTCCAGCCGCTGACGGGCGGACCCTCCCCGGGCTCCCGGACCACGGCCCGGTCCCGCAGCCGGCGCAGCGGGACGATCGTGAAGGCGCCCCACCACAGCCCCGCCGAGGCCAGGCAGATCCGTACCGCCTCGCCCTCGGAGAGCCCGAAGGAGTCGTGGCCCTGGTAGAGCACCAGGTTCAGTACGAGCACGAAGGCGCCCGAGGTGTACCCGAAGGCCCAGCCGCGCGAGGAGACGGTGTCCCGCTCGTCCGGGGTGGAGATCTGCGGCAGATAGGCGTTGTAGAGCACCACGGAGCACGACAGGGCGGCGTTCGCGACGATCAGCAGCAGCCCGCCGAGCAGGTACCGGTCCCCGCCCAGGAAGAACATCCCGGCGGTGGCCGTCGCGCCCGTGTACGCGGCCGCCGCCAGCAGCGGCTTCTTGCGGCCGCTCCGGTCGGCCAGGGCGCCCACCAGCGGCATGAGCAGGACGGCCACGATCACCGAGGCCGACACGGTGTACGCGAAGTACGAGCCGGCCCGCACCGGGATGCCCAGCGGATGGACGTACCCCTCGGAGTCGGCGGCGGCCTTGGCCACCGCCGTCAGGTACGGCCCGAGGAACACCGTGAGCACGCTCGTCGAGTAGACGGAGCTGGCGAAGTCGTAGAAGTACCAGCCGTGCTGTTCGCGCTTGCGCGCCGCCACCGCGGCCTTGGCCCCGGCGGCCTCCGCTCCGCCGTCCCCGGCCCCCGGTTCCGCGTCTTCAGTGGTCTGCGCACTCATTGGTGCCCCCTCGCTGGTCCCCGTACCGCTGCGGCCGCCGCCACCGGGCGCGCAGCCGAACGGGCCGGTCAGGCCCAGGCTCCGCGCCGGTCCAGCACCGTGCGCAAGATGTCGATCCGGTCGGTCATGATGCCATCGACTCCCAGGTCCAGGAGGGCCTCCATGCGTTCCGGTTCGTTCACGGTCCACACGTGCACCTGGAGCCCCCGCTCGTGGGCTGTCCGCACGAACCTGCGGTCCACCACGCGGATGCCCGCCTGGGTCTCCGGCACCTGGGCCGCCACCGCTCCGGCGCGCAGCGCGGCGGGGATCGCGTACGACCGCAGGCGCAGGCCGACCACCCCCGCCACCCCGTACGAGGTCGCCAGCCGAGGGCCGGCGATCTTCTGGGCCCGGGCGACCCGGCGCTCGGAGAAGGAGCCCACGCACACCCGGTCCCAGACCCCGGTCCGCGCGATCAGGCCGACCAGCGGGTGCACGGCGGACTCGTCCTTGATGTCCACGTTCCACCGGGCGTCCGGGAACTCCTCCAGCAGCTCCTCGAAGAGGGCGAGGGGCTCGCTGCCACCGGCCCGGACCTCCCGGATCCGGCTCCACGGCAGCTCCCGGATGCGCCCCTGCCCGTCGGTGACCCGGTCCAGGGTGGAGTCGTGGAAGGCGACCAGTTTCCCGTCGGAGCTGGCGTGCACATCGGTCTCGAAGTACCGGTAGCCCGCGGCGGCCGCCCGCCGGAAGGCGGCGGCGGTGTTCTCCAGGCCGTCCGCGGCCCCGCCGCGGTGCGCGAAGGGGATGGGGCCGGGGTGGTCGAGATAAGGGTGGGGGAGGCGTACGTGCGTCACCGCGGCAGTATGCCCCCTGCTCCCGCCGGCGCGGGAGCGTCCCCCGGTGGCCGGTGGGTGAACGGCCGCCGGGTCGGCTCCCCGGCCCGCGCGGCGCGCGGCCGCAGGGCGCGTACGCGGCACGGTCGCGGTACACGTCCGCGGCACGGTCGCGGGGCCTCCCGCTCTCGCACGGAGCACTCCGTGGCACCCTGGACCCGGCAGGACCAATCCAATGCCGGCCCCCCACGGGCCGGCAGGTGCCAATTCGACGAAGGTGGACCGGAACGCATGGCTCAGTGGACCTCGGCCGTCGGTGCCGCACAGCTCGGCCGCCTCATCACCTCCCAGCAGGGCCGGACCGCCGCGCCCGGCGGGCGCAAGCTGCCCGCGTACCGCACCCTCTCCGACGGCATCCGCCTGCTCGTCCTCGAAGGCCGCATCCCCGTCGCCGCCCGGCTCCCCGCCGAGCGGGAGCTGGCCGTGGCCCTCTCCGTCAGCCGCACCACCGTCGCCGCCGCCTACGAGACCCTGCGCGGCGAGGGGTTCCTGGAATCCCGCCGGGGCGCGGGCAGCTGGACCTCGGTGCCCGCCGGCAACCCCATGCCGTCCCGCGGCCTGGAACCCCTGCCCCCCGAGTCCCTCGGCTCGATGATCGACCTCGGCTGCGCCGCCCTCCCGGCCCCCGAGCCCTGGCTCACCAAGGCCGTCCAGGGCGCCCTGGAGGAACTCCCGCCGTACGCCCACACCCACGGGGACTACCCGGCCGGGCTGCCCGCGCTGCGCCGCATGCTCGCCGACCGCTACACCGAGCGCGGCATCCCGACCATGCCCGAGCAGATCATGGTCACCACGGGCGCAATGGGCGCCATCGACGCCATCTGCAGCCTCTTCGCGGGGCGCGGCGAGCGGATCGCCGTGGAGTCCCCGTCCTACGCCAACATCCTCCAGCTCATGCGCGCCGCCGGGGTCCGCCTCGTGCCCGTCGCCATGGGGGAGGGGCTGACCGGCTGGGACATGGACGTCTGGCGCCAGGTGCTCCGCGACTCCGCCCCCCGGCTCGCCTACGTGGTCGCCGACTTCCACAATCCGACCGGGGCCCTGGCCTCCGACGAACAGCGCCGCGCCATGGTGGACGCGGCCCGCTCCGCAGGCACCGTCCTCGTCGCCGACGAGACCATGGTCGAGCTGCAGCTCGACCCGACGCTGGAGATGCCCCGCCCCGTCTGCTCCTTCGACCCGGCCGGCTCCACCGTCATCACCGTGGGCTCCGCCAGCAAGGCCTTCTGGGCCGGGATGCGCATCGGATGGGTCCGCGCGGCCCCCGACGTCATCCGCAGCCTGGTGGCCGCCCGCGCCTACGCCGACCTGGGCACGCCCGTGCTGGAACAGCTCGCGGTGGACTGGCTGATGCGCACCGGAGGCTGGGCGCAGGCCGTGGAGATCCGCCGCGACCAGGCGCGCGAGAACCGGGACGCGCTGGTGGCGGCGGTCCGCCGGGAGCTGCCCGACTGGGAGTTCCGGGTGCCGCTCGGCGGCCTGACCCTGTGGGCCCGCGCGGGCGGGCTCTCCGGCTCCCGGCTGGCCGAGGTGGGGGAGCGGGTGGGCGTACGGGTCCCCTCGGGGCCCCGCTTCGGTGTCGACGGGGCCTTCGAGGGGTACGTCCGGCTCCCCTTCACCGTCGGCGGCCCGGTGGCCGAGGAAGCGGCGGCCCGGCTGGCCGCCGCCGCCCGGCTGGTCGCCACCGGAGCGGGCGGCGGCGGGGCGGAGCCGCCGCGCACCTTCGTCGCGTAGGAGCGGACGAGCCCCGCAAGAGAGGCCCTACGGGGCGTCCGCCGGGACCTCGGGGATCTCCGAGGCGTCGATCGCCGGGCCCTGCGCCTGGGCGGGCGCCTGGACGATGTGCAGGGGCTTGCCCAGGGTGACGTGGTCCGGGACCGGCTTGGGCGGCGCCTGCCGCTCGGGCAGCAGGTCGAGCACGGCCTGCCGGTGTCCCGGGTGGGTGGCGTCGTCGTACGGGTCCGGGGTGGCCGGCACCTGGAGCCGGTGCACGGGACCGGAGCCGAGCCGGGCGTACCCGCGCCCCGGCGGCAGTACGGCCGTCGGCGTGGTGTGCGGGGGCAGCCCCAGGACGTCGGCGATCTGCTGGATCGTGGCGGCTCCGAGCACCACCCGGGCCCGTGTGTGCTGCCAGACGGAGTCGTTCAGCAGCTCCAGGTGGTCGAACTGCTCGGCCACCACCACGGTCACGTGCGCGGCGCGCCCGTGCCGCAGCGGCACCTGGAGCTGGGCGATCGGGTCGGGGGCGCCCTCGGCGGTGGCCAGGTGGGCCAGCACGCTGGGCCGGTCGAGCAGGATCCACAGCGGCCGCCGGGTGTCCTCGGGGGCGGGCCGGCCGGCTTCGCGGGCCCGGTGGGTGGCGATCAGGCGCCGCTCGGTCTCGCGGGCGGCCCATTCCAGGGTGGCCAGCGCCCCGGTCGGCCCGCACTCCACGGCGAGCACGCCGGCGCGGCCGGAGAGGCAGGAGTACTCGCCGGTGCCGCCGCCCTCCACGATCAGCACCTCGCCCCCGTGCCGCAGGGCCTGCAGGGCGATGGAGCGCAGCAGCGTGGACGTACCGCTGCCGGGCTGGCCCACGGCCAGCAGATGGGGTTCGGCGGACCGGGAGCCGGTGCGCCAGATGACCGGAGGCATGTCCCGGGGCTCGTCGCCGTCCAGGACGGGCAGGGTGCGCTGCACGCTGCCGGGGTCGGTGAAGCCGAGCACGGTCTCACCGGGGGAGGTGACGAAAGGCTGGGCGGCGATGCCTGTCGGCAGCGCCGCCAGCACGCTCAGGTCGAGCTGGTTGCCCTCCTCGTCCCAGTCGAAGAGATACTCCCGTCCGCGCCCGGACTTGGCGTGCAGCAGTGCCTCGATCCGGGCCCGCGACGCGGCCTCGCCATCGGTGAAGTAGGCCGGGTAGCGGATGTGGAGCCGGGTGACGCGGCCCGCCTCGTCGAACTCGTAGCCGCTGAAGGCCTTGTCCCACTCCCCGCCGTGGGCGAAGAGGGGGCTCGGGTCCTCCGGGATGGAGAAGTACGGCACGAGGGCTTCGTAGAGGGAACCGAGCCGTTCGGTCTCGGCATCGCTGGGCCCGGTCTTCACCGGGGTGCGGTCGCGTCCCTGCCAGGCCGCCGCCGCCATGAGGGTGATCAGGGCGGTGAGGGGGCCGTAGGGGACGAGTGCGACCACGAGGACGCAGGCGGCACCCAGGAACAGCGCGGGACCACGCTTGTCCTTGGGGGTGTCGCACCATTTGCGCCGTCCGGCCGAGGCCAGGACGCGCAGCCCGCGTCCGATGGTGAGGAGCGGATGGAGGACGTCCGTGGCGCTGTCCGCGGCCGTGCGAGCGAAGTCGCGGCCCCGGGTCAGCGACACGGTGCCGCTGCTGAGGATGCGGGGAAGTGGGCGCCGGGCCACGGGCGTCTCCTGGAGTTGTGGATGCTTCGGGTGGGTGCCGGGGGCCGGGCGCTAGAGCTTGATCCCGCCGAGAAGGCTCGCGAGGCTCGCCGTGCTCGCCGTGATGCTGGGGGCGATGGCGGAGCCGGCGAGGAAGAAGCCGAAGAGCGCGCACACGAACGCGTGCGTCAGCTTCATGCCGTCCTTCTTGAAGAACAGGAAGCAGATGATGCCGAGCAGGACGACACCTGAGATGGACAGGACCATGAGTCAGTTCTCCTGGTGGGTGGGGACAGTCACCATCAGTTCTTCCAGGCTCACAGGAAGTATCAATGCGATAAAAGGTGCATACGGGTGAATCCAGCAATTTTTCACTGGACCGGCCCCTCCCGGCTGGCGCGCCTGGCGGGTTGGGGGCACGGGGCCCGCAAGGTGATCATTGCCTCGGCCCACGCCTCTCATGTGCAGGTCCGGGCGTTACTCTGACGCTTCACCCGTACGGACGCAGTGCCGTGCGCAGCCCTGCCCGTGAAAGGCGGTACGACCGATGAGTGAGCACGTCGAGAACGGCTCCCAGGACTCCCAGGACTCCCCGGACTCCCCGGACGTTCCCGACCAGGACGTCGTCGAGCTGGCCACCAAGATCTTCGACCTCGCCCGTCGGGGTGAGACCGAGACCCTCGCCGCGTACGTCGACGCGGGCGTCCCGGCGAACCTCACCAACGACCGCGGCGACACCCTCGTGATGCTCGCCGCCTACCACGGCCACGCCGAAGCCGTCACGGCCCTGCTGGCCCGCGGAGCCGAGGCCGACCGCGCCAACGACCGCGGCCAGACCCCGCTCGCGGGGGCGGTCTTCAAGGGCGAGGAGGCCGTCATCCGCGCGCTGCTCGCCGGCGGCGCCGACCCGAACGCCGGAACGCCCTCCGCCGTGGACACGGCCCGCATGTTCGCCAAGGCCGACCTGCTGGAACTTTTCGGAGCCAAGTAGTCCGCTTCTGGCCGCTCCCTGGCCGCTCCCTGTCCGGTCCTTGGCCGGTTCTTTGGCCGGTCCAGACCTCACGGGTTGGTCACGGCGGCCTTAAATGTGGTCGCGGCGCACAAACCGCCTGGGTCATCATGGCGTCGGATTCGATTCGCGGACAGGACGGACGGGCAGGAGCGGGCAGGACACAACGGGTGTCCGACCCCCACTCCTGCCGGGGGACCGCCGCCCTGGCCGAGAAGCACCGACGAGAGTGAGAAGGCAATGGTCTACATCGAGCGGAACCTGACGGCGGACGTCCTCGCATGCTGTTACGCGGCCCTGTGAATTCCGATTCCCGGTTGCGTCCCCAGCTTGATTTGAGGCCATTCCCATGTTCGAACCAGTCATAGCGCCGAGCGGCACCCTGCTCGGTCTCCTCCAGCGCGGCCGCGGCGACGGCACGCTGCACGCACTCGCGGCGCCCAGGGCCGAGGCCCTCGCGGCGCTCAACCACTGCGTGGCCGGCGATCCGCGCCAGGACTGGCAGGTCGAGAACCGCTCCCTGTACTACGCACGCCTGTACCTGGATCTCGACGGCCCCCTGGGCGAGATCGAGGCCCACCTCTTCAGCGTCGACGACCTCGTCGACGAGGACGACCACCGCACGGGCCTCGCCCTGTCCGTCCTGGGCCACCTGGCCTCGTACGGCCGCGACGACGCGCTCATGCTGCTGCGCCGCTACGCCGCCACGGGCGCCAACTGGGCCTGGGCCCTCGACGAGCTCGCCCTGCGCGACGACGACGAGGGGCTGCGCTCGCTGGCCGACCCCGTCCTCGCCCGCTTCCCCGCCGGCGCCGAGGGCGAGGCGCGGCTCGCCGCCGCCGTCCGCGACGCCTACGAGCCCAGGCCCTGGCGCCTGTGGGAAGAGGCCGCGGAACCCAACGCCCACGCCGAGCGGCTGCGCGCCGCCCGCCAACAGGGCTCCTTCGACCGCTGGCAGCGCCAGCTCACCCCGCGCGGCCCCCAGCCCGGCTGGGGCGTCCAGGCCGTCTTCGACTGGGCCGCCGACGGACTGCGCCGGGGCACCCCCCTGCACGTCCCGGCCGCCCGCTGCCTCGCCGCCGTGGCCACCCCCGAGGACCGCTCCGCGATCCTGGCGGCCGCCGCCGGGGCCTCCGGAGAGGCCGCCCGCGCCACCGCGCTGCACCACCTGGTCCTCGCCGAGCCGGAGAACCCGGCCGTACTGGACCTCATCGAAGCCGCCGGCGACGAGCCGGCCGTAGCCGCCTACGAGCGCATGTGCGGCCCCGCCGCCGTTGAGCGGGCCCGGCGCTGGGTCCAGCGCCCCGACGCCCTCGGAACGGCCGCAGCGACCCTCCTGGCCGCCAAGGGCGGAGCCGAGGACGCCCCCCTCGTCCTGGGCGCCCTGCGCTCCACCGTCCGCGGCTCCGGCCCGGACTCGACCCCGCTGTTCACCCTGGTCGACGGAGCCGGCCGGCTCCGCATCGCCTGCGCCGCCCCGGTCCTGCGCCACGTCTACCGCGAGACGGCCTCCTCCGCCCTCCGCGGCCGCGCCGCACGCGCCCTGGCGGCGACGGACCCCTCCTTCGCGGCGGGCTTCGCCGTCGAGTGCCTCTGGGACTGCGAGGAGACCACCCGCGAGGTGGCCGCCCGCCACGCCGAAACGGCCGACGCCCGAGTGGCCCCGCGCCTGCGCCGCCTGGCGGCCGACCCGGCGGAAGAAGAAGACGTCCAGTCGGCGGTCCGCAGCCGCATCACCCCGGAGTCGGCGATGTAGCCACGATCCGGCGCCGCTCGCCTCAAACGCCGGCGGGGCTGGGGTTGGCCTGGGTGGTGGGCTTGCTGCGTGGGTGGGTCGGTGCCGGGGTCGGGGTGGGGTGTTGGCCTGGACTGCATGATTTAGGCGCCCTGACCCCTACGTTCGACAGTTTTGGCTTCCCCATGCGCCACA
>NZ_JBHXKA010000158.1:0-17185 GCF_042722885.1 Streptomyces sp. NPDC058401 | reverse complement strand
CGCGGGGTCCGGGGCGGAGCCCCGGCAGCCGGCCCCGGGCCGGATTCGGCGAGCAGCACCGTCAGTCCGGGCCCCGCCCCCTCGTCCTCGGACTCCGCCCGCCAGAAATCGACGGCCTCCTCCAGGATCTCGCTCAGCGTCTCCCAGTCCGCAGGCCGAGCCTCCGCGTACGCCCGCCAGGCGGTCACCACGAACAGCCGCCCCGGCGCAGCCGGCAACCACGACAGATCCCTCAGCGCATCGGCCAGCGCGTCCCAGTTCCCCCCGAAGTACTCGGGAACCTCCAGCGCGGCCCCACACCTTCGCATCAGCTCCGCCTTGCTCCGTACGCCGTCCAGATCCAGCCGTACGGTCGCCCAGCCGGCGGCCTCGGCCGCATCGAGCGCGGGGGCCAGGGGCCGCGGGTCCAGGGTCATCGGAGAACCGCCTTGAAGGTGTCGTAGTGGTCGTCCGTGTAGAAGAACTCCCCGCCCCCACCGGTCACGATCCGCCGGGCCCCACGGTCCCGCTCACCGGGCGTCTTCACGGTGAACTCGTGGTAATAGCCGCGCTTCTTCTGCGGCAGGACCTTTTCGAAATTGCCGAATACGGTCCCGTCCTGCCGGTACTGGTACGGCCCGCCCTTGTCGATCAGCGCGAGCACGTCCCGGGCCTGCTGCGGCAATGCCGAGGCCCGTACCGTCGCCCTGCCCTTCGCCCATCCGGGCGTCGGCACGGCGGAACTCGCCGCCCCGCTCGGGGCAACGTCAACGCCGGAGCCGGCGCTCGCGCTCGTACTGGTGGCGGCGGCAGGCGCGGGTTTCTTCCCGCTGCAACCCACCGCACCGACCAGCGCCGCGCAGAGGAAGACGGCCCCCAGCACACGCAGCAACGATCGGGGCACGTTCCGAAAGATCATGCACCGATCGTGCCAAATATCCGATTCTCCCGCGAATCGCGCGGTGTCTTCAGAGGGCGGACATCTTGGTGTACGGACTCAGGATGCGCTTACGGACCTCAGGCCCGAATTCGACGAGGACAGCGATCCCCTCCTCAATGGCGACGACACGGCCGAGGCCGTGCTCATCGTGAGACACCCGGTCGCCGACGCTGAAGTGCCTGAGCGGCGCTTCCACGGGGGCCTTGAACGGGCTGGACGGCAGATGGCGGCGAGGTACTGCGGACTTTGTCATTGCACCCAGTATGCGCCCAGCAGGCCGTTGAACGGTCCGCCGTTCGGATCTCAATTGCGGCACCATCCGCATCGGCGAACCTCGCGTGCCCGCGTTTGACCGGCATTCGTCCGGACAATCGGACCAATCCGAACAATCACTCGTCGGGGTCGGCCCGCTCCAGCGCCGGCCGCAAACCGGGCTCCGATTCGGTCAGCAGGTAGTCCGCGACAGCCGTGTCCGTCACCAGACTCGTGACCAGTCCCGAGCGCAGCACCGCGCCGATCGCGGACGCCTTGCGCAGCCCGCCGGCGATGGCGACGACCTCGGGGATCCGGCGCAGCCGGTCGGCCTCCACGGTGATGCACCGCTCGCCGAGGTCCCGCCCGACCCGGCGCCCCTCGGCGTCGAAGAGGTGGGCGGACATCTCGGCGGCGACGCCCAGCGAGGCGTAGTGCGCCCGCTCCTCGTCGCTCAGCATGTCGTGGACGGTCGAGATGCCCGGCTCCCAGGACCCGATGGAGACGGCGGCGACGGTCACCTTGTCGAAGTACTCGAAGGCCCGCGCGATCCCCGTCTGATTGCGCAGGGCGGCGGCGGTGGCCGGATCGGGCAGGAGCATCGGGGCGTAGATGGGGTGGGCGTCGCCGCCCGACACCTGCGCGGCCCTGCGTACGGCCTCCACGGACCCGCGCTCGGCCGTTCCGGCGTCGTACACGCCCGTCAGCTGGACGACGGTGCAGGGGGGCAGCCGGTGCAGGGAGGCGGCCATGTGGATGGTCGACCGCCCCCACGCCAGGCCCAGTACGTCGCCCTCGTTGACGAGCTCACCCAGCAGATCGGCGGCCACGGCACCCAGGTTCTCCGGGTCCGGCGCGTCCTCGGTGGCATCGGCGGGAGACTCCACGACGACGGCGTGCCGCAGCCCGTACCGGGCGCGCAGCGCGTCGGACCGCTCCGCGTCCAGCTCGGCCGGCACACGGATCTCGATGCGTACGAGGTCACGCTCCAGGGCGGTCTCCAGGACCCGGGCCACCTTGAAGCGGCTCACGCCGAACTCCTCGGCGATCTGGATCTTGGACTTGCCCTCCAGGTAGAAACGGCGCGCCATGGCCGCCGCCTGCACGAGCTCCGCGGGTCCCATCCGCAGGGCTGACCGTCCCGCCGACATTGCAGACACCGCGTTCTCCTCACTGCTGTTCACACTCTCGTGTTCACACTCTCGACTCGCCGTTCATCCTGTCAGATCCGACGGCCGTTGATCAGCCTGGACAGCTCCCGTTCACCGAGCTGTTCACCAAGCCTTGGTTCAGTGGTCGCAAGCCCAGGGCGCGGCGGCGATCGCCGCACCCGCCTGGTCACGCAGCGTGCGTACGGCTGCCGCCGGATCGACCGCTCCGTAGACCGCGCTGCCCGCCACGAACACGTCCGCGCCGGCCTCGGCGCACCGCTCGATGGTCGTGGCGGAGACGCCTCCGTCGACCTGGAGCCAGAGCTCCAGACCGTGCTTGGAGATCAGCTCCCGGGTGCGGCGGATCTTGGGCAGCATGATGTCGAGGAAGGGCTGGCCGCCGAACCCGGGCTCCACGGTCATGATCAGCAGCATGTCGAGCTCGGGGAGGATGTCCTCGTACTGCTCGATGGGCGTCGCGGGCTTCAGCGCCATGGACGCCCGCGCCCCCTTGGCCCGGATCTCCCGCGCGAGCCGTACGGGCGCGGCCGCGGCCTCGGCGTGGAAGGTCACGGAGCCGGCCCCGGCCTCGATGTACTGGGGGGCCCAGCGGTCGGGGTCCTCGATCATGAGGTGCAGGTCGAGCGGGATGTCCGTCGCCCGGCTGAGCGACTCCACGATCGGTACCCCGAGGGTGAGGTTCGGGACGAAGTGGTTGTCCATGACGTCGACGTGCAGCCAGTCGGCCCCCTGGACGGCCTTCGCCTCCTCGGCGAGCCGGGCGAAGTCGGCGGACAAGATGCTGGGATTGATCTGAACGGCCATGCCCCAAGCGTGCCATGCCGCCGACGCCTTCCGGCCACTACCCCGGAAGTGGAGGGCGGCCGTGCGGGATCGGGCGTGCCCGACTCATTCGGCCGAGCGTCCCCGACCCATTCGGCCGAGCATCCCCTCCTCATCCGGCCGCGCCCCGGGGCGGATCCGCGTAGCGCGCCGCGAGCGCCCCGGCACGCTCGCGCAGCCACGTGCGCAACGACTCCGGGGCCAGGGCCTCGCCGTCCGTGCCGAGCTGCCACAGGGCCCAGCGGGCATGCCGTTCGTCCTGGAAGGTGACCTCCAGGCGCAGCCGGCCGTCCGCGTCGGGTTCTTCGGCGCGGACCGCGAGCGCGGTGTTCAGCAGCTCTTCCCGGCGGCCCGGGTCCACCCGGAGCAGCACGGCGACGTGGTCGCCGCCGGAGAGGAAGCGCGCGGAGCGTTCCCGCCAGATCCGGTCCAGGTCGACCCGGTCCGGCCGCTCGGCCGGCTCGGGCAGCTCCTCGGCGGCCAGGACGCGCGACAGCCGGTAGGTGCGGTCCTCGCCGGCCCGCGTGGCCAGCAGGTAGCCCTTGTCCCGTACGGTGACCAGCCCGATCGGGTCCACCGTGCGCCACTGCGGCGGCTCGCCCGTGGCCTCGTAGCGGATCCGGAGCTTGTGTCCGGCTAGCACCGCCCGCCGGACCTCGATCATCGTGCTGCCGGGCACCTCCTCGGCGACCAGCCGCCGCGAGAGCAGGTCGCCCTCAGGGTCGACGAGGAACCGCTGGGCCGCGTCGCTCGCGGCGGCCCGGTGGCTTTCGGGCAGCGCGTCGACCACCTTGCGCATCGCCGAGGCGAGCGCCGGGCCCAGGCCGAACACCTGCTCCCCGCGCCCCGATCCGGCGGCCAGCAGGGCGAGGGTCTCCTCGTGGTTCAGGCCGGTGAGCTCGGTCCGGAAGCCGGGTGACAGGGCGAAACCGCCGTGCCGGCCGCGCTCGGCGTAGACCGGGACCCCGGCGGCCGACAGCGCCTCGATGTCGCGCAGCACCGTACGGGTGGACACCTCCAGCTCGCGGGCGAGCGTGTCGGCGGTCAGCCGACCGCGCTGACGGAGCAGCAGCACCAGCGAGACCAACCGGTCTGCGCGCATGCGAAAACATTATCGGAATACACGACAGAGGGTGTCGTGATTCGTTGCGAGGCTCTCCCCACAACCTCTTCCGCACCACCTCTTCCGCGGCGGATTCCGCAACGAACCGATGGAGCAGACATGGCAATGCAGCGAACCGCGGTCAACCCGGTGACCTGGTCGGCCGAGCTGGGCTTCAACCAGGGCGAGCTCGTCTCCGGCCACACCCGGACCCTCTACCTCTCGGGCCAGACCGCGATGAGCGCCGACGGCAAGCCCGAGCACGAAGGCGACATGGCGGCGCAGCTGGCGCTGAGCATCGACAACGTGGAGGCCGTGCTCGCCGGGGCCGGCATGTCCCTCGCGCACCTGGTGCGGCTGAACGTCTACACGACGGACGTCGACCTGCTCTTCCGGCACTACGGCGAACTGGCGGCGCGGCTGGGCGCCGCCGGGGTCGCACCGGCCACGACCATGCTCGGGGTGACGCGGCTGGCGGTCCCCGGCCAGCTGGTCGAGCTGGAAGGGACCGCCGTCGCGTGACCTGAGGGCACCTGAGGCGACCGGGGGCCGCCGCGGGCCGGGGGCAGGGGCCGGGGGTCGGGGGGCCGGCTACCCGGTCCGGCGGATCAGCGCCAGGTACATCGCGTCCGTCCCGTGCAGGTGCGGCCACAGCTGGACGTCGGGGCCGTCGCCCAGTGCGGGCACCTCCTGCATGTACGGCCGCGCGTCGATCAGTTCCGCCGCGATCGGGGCCGCGCCCGCGCCCCGTCCCTTCAGTACGTCCTCCACTACGACCCGGGTCTCCGCCAGGTGCGGCGAGCAGGTCGCGTAACCCACGACGCCGCCCACCCGGACGGCCGAGAGCGCCTCGCGCAGCAGCCCGCGCTGGAGCGGCGCGAAGCTCTCCAGGTCCTCCGGCCGGCGGCGCCAGCGCGCCTCCGGGCGGCGGCGCAGGGCGCCCAGGCCCGAGCAGGGCACGTCCATCAGGACCCGGTCGAAGGAGCCCGGAAGCCACGGCGGGCGCGTTCCGTCGGCCGTGATGACCTGGTAGGGGCCCGGGTTGCCGGCGAGCGCCCGCTCGACCAGCCGGGCCCGGTGGGGCTGCTTCTCGGAGGCCAGCAGGAAGGCACCGCGCTGGGCGGCGAGCGCCGCGAGCAGCGCCGCCTTGCCGCCGGGTCCGGCGCAGCCGTCCAGCCAGCGCTCGTCGCGGCCCTCGACCGGTACGGCCGCCAGGGCCATCGCCACCAGCTGGCTGCCCTCGTCCTGCACACCGGCGCGGCCGTCGCGGACCGCCTCCAGCGCGCCCGGTTCGCCGCCCTCGGCCATCCTGACCGCGTACGGGGACCAGCGTCCCGGCAGCGCCGAGTCCTCGCCCACCGCCTCCAGCAGCTCCTGGGCCGTGGACCGGCCGGGGCGCGCCACGAGCGTGACCTCGGGCCGCTCGTTGTCGGCCTCCAGCAGGTCCTCGATGCCGGCGCGGCCGCCGCCCAGCGAGTCCCACAGGGCGCTGACGACCCACCTGGGGTGCGAGTGGAAGACCGCGAGGTGCTCCTCGGCGTCGTCCTCGTACGGCGGGGCGACCTTCTCCAGCCAGCCCTCCAGGTCGTGCGCGGAGATCTTGCGCAGCACGGCGTTGACGAACTTCGCCCGCCCGTCCCCGAGCACCACCCGCGCCAGCTCCACGCTCGCGGACACCGCCGCGTGGGTGGGGATCCGGGTCCCGAGCAGCTGGTGCGCGCCGAGCGAGAGCACGTCGAGCACCGGCGGGTCGACCTCGCGCAGCGGCCGGTCGATGCAGGCCTTGATGACCGCGTCGTACGTGCCCTGGCGGCGCAGGGTCCCGTAGACGAGCTCGGTGGCCAGCGCCGCGTCCCGCGCCTGGAAGGTCTCGTCCTTGCGGGCCTTCTTCAGCAGCGGCGGCAGTACGAGGTTCGCGTACGCGTCCCGCTCGTCCACCGCCCGCAGCACCTCGAAGGCCAGCATCCGGACGGGGTCCTTCTTGGGCCTGCGGTACGGCTTGGCCGTCTTGCCGGGCTTGCCGCCGCTCTTGGGCTGTTCGCTCACGTGAAAGGTGCTCCGGATTTACGTAACGCTGAAGGACAAAGCGCTGAAGGACAAAGCAGGGACAACTACGAAAATCAGCCTACGTCGGCCCCGCCGCCCAGCCGCTCACCGGAAGCGATCCGCACCCCGCGCGCCCAGTCGGCGGCCTTCATCGGCTTCTTGCCCTGCGGCTGCACCCAGAGCAGCTCCACGGCGTGCGAGCCGGTGCCCACGTAGACGTTGTTCTTGGCCACGCCCAGGTCGCCCGGCTCCAGGTCGGTCCGGTCCGTGACCAGCCCGACCGAGACGAGCTTGAGCCGCTCCCCCCGGAAGACCGTCCACGCGCCCGGCGCCGGGGTGCAGCCGCGCACCAGCCGGTCGACGCGCATCGCGGGCGCGTGCCAGTCCACCCGGGCGTCCTCGACGGTGATCTTCGGCGCGAGCGAGATCCCGTCGGCGGGCTGCTCCACCGCGCGCAGGGTGCCGTCCTCGATGCCGTCCATGGTGGCGACCAGCAGCCCGGAACCGGCGAAGGCCAGCCGGGTGAGCAGGTCACCGCTGGTGTCGGTGGGCCGGATCTCCTCGGTCAGGATCCCGAAGACCGGGCCGGTGTCCAGCCCCTCCTCGATCCGGAAGGTGGAGGCACCGGTGACCTGGTCCCCCGCCATGATCGACTGCTGCACGGGCGCGGCGCCGCGCCACGCGGGCAGCAGCGAGAAGTGCAGGTTGACCCAGCCGTGCGCGGGAATGTCCAGGGCGCCCTTGGGAATCAGTGCGCCGTACGCGACCACCGGGCAGCAGTCGGGCGCGATCTCCCTCAGCCGGGCCTGGAAATCGGGGTCGCGCGGCCGGGCGGGCTTGAGCACCTCGATGCCGGCTTCCTCGGCGCGCTCGGCGACGGGGCTGGCGACGAGGCGGCGGCCCCGGCCGGCCGGCGCGTCGGGCCGGGTGACGACGGCGGCGACCTCGTGGCGCCCGGAGGCGATCAGAGCGTCCAGGGCGGGCACGGCGACCTCGGGGGTGCCTGCGAAGACGAGCTTCACTGGGGTCTACCTCGCTATCTCGGCTGTCAGCAGCACATCAGTCTATGGTCTGTCCGCCCACGGTCCCACCTGCGTCGGGCCGCCCGCCCGAGGGGGCGTACGCACACCCGCGCGCTCCTCGCATATGCCGACACGCCCCCACAGCGTGACCTGCCCACCGGGTAGCGCGTTGGTCAAGAGAGATTGACCGAAACGGGCCGCGAAACAGAACGGTGTCTGCGGCCCTATCCGCTCTTCAGCACCGGTTCGAGAGGCTTCTTCATGGCCGACCACGCCACCCACGACGCCCAAGCACGGGCCAGCCTGCACCTCCTGGTGCGGGACATCGAGCGGGTTCGCCGGCAGGTGGATGCTCTGCGTACGCTCACCGCCCAGCTCGGCAACGTCTACCGCCCGCGCCGCTCGGGCCCCTCCACGGGCTTCGTCGTCTACGGCCGGGCCCCCGCACCCACCGTCCGCCTCGCGCAGGAGCTGCGGGACAGCGTCGAGACGCTGGTCACCGCCGCGGTGGACTTCGACCGCTCGCTCGGCTTCTCGTGGGACGCGGTCGGCTCGGCGCTCGGCGTCACCAAGCAGGCCGTCCACCGGCGCTACGGTGCCCGGCGGGCGCAGAGCCCCGAGTCGGCCGAGCGCGAGCCCCTGGCCGAGGGCACGACGACCACGACCCGGACCCTGGGCCCCCTGCCCACCGTCCCGGCGGCGCGCTCGGTGCCGCCGCAGCCGGTCCGCGAGGAGGCGGGCGCCTCCCGCCCCGCCGCCTTCCCCGGCCCCCGCACAGGCTGACCCCGGCCGCCGGGACGCCGACCCCCGACGACCAAGCCCCCGCCGGAGCACCCCCAGGGCCGCCCCGCCGGGGGCTCCGTCGTTCCGGGCACCGGGAAGAGCGAGAGGGGTCCCCTACCCGCCCTTCCACCGTTCCCCGGGCTCCGCCCGGACCCGTTACCGCGCGCGGCGCCGTTCCGGGGCGGAGCCCCAGGATTTTTCAGCCGTCCGGCGTTTGAGGACCGGGGTCCGGGGCGCAGCCCCAGGGGGTCCGGGGCGCAGCCCCGGGGAACGGGCGAAGGGCGGGTAGGCGGGTAGGGGACAGCCCCGCAGGGCCCACCCGCCGTCGGCGGGACGACACCCTCAGCCGATGTCCAGCGGGTCGATCCGGATCCGGACCGCCTCCTCCACCGGGCCCCCCCGGGCCATCCGCCCGGCCTGCGCCGCCTTCAGCGCAGCGGCAAGCGCGGCCCCGCTCCCGGGCGGAACCCGGACCAGCGCCCGCTCCCCCGGCGAAGCCTCCCCCCGCCGCCCGGCGATCGGCACGGGCCCCAGCACCTCCGCGTCGGCCGGCAGCCCGGCCCCCGCCAGGAAGGCCTGGACGGCCTCGGCGCTGCCCGCGGCGACCGCCGCCATCCGGGACACCGGCGGGAACCCGAGCTGTGCCCGCTCCGCGAGTTCCCGTACGGCGTGCCCCACGGGATCCCACCGCACCAGCGCCTGGACCGGCCGCAGCGTCGGCTCGGCGACGACGACCACCTGTCCGTCCCCCCGTACCAGCGAGGCCGCCGCGATCCACCTCCGCAGCGCGTCCTCTCCCGCCCGCAGGTCGGGCCGGCTCAGCATGGCCCAGCCGTCCAGCAGCAGCGCCGCCGCGTACCCGGCGCCCGCCGCGACCGGTTCGGCGCCGGGCGTGGACACCACCAGCGCGGGCCGGTCCGGCACCTCGTCCAGGATGTGGTCGCGCCCGGAGGTCCGTACGGGTACGGCGGGGAAGGCCCGCCCCAGTTCCTCGGCGGTCCGCCGTGCGCCCACGACCTGGGCCCGCAGCCGGAACGATCCGCATTCCTCGCAGTGCCAGGCCGGTTCGGCCCGCCCGCACCACCCGCAGTGCAGGTCCCGCGCGTCGGGCGCCTCCAGCGGCCCCGCGCAGACCGTGCACCGCGCGGGCGTCCTGCACCGCTCGCACGCCAGCCGGGGCACGTAGCCCCGCCGGGGCACCTGGACGAGCACGGGCCCGGTCTTCAGGCCCTCCCGTACGGTCTCCCAGGCGAGGCTCGGCAGCCGGGCGGCCCGCGCGGCCCCGTCCCGGGCCAGCAGCTCGTCGCCAACGGTCCGGATCCGGGGGGCGTACGTGCGCACCGTCTCGCGGTCGGCGACGAGCGGCCGGGCCCAGCCGGACTCGACGAGCTGCGCGGCCTCCACGGTGCAGCTGGTGCTGCCCACCAGGAAGCCGCAGCCGTCGGTGACCGCGCGCAGCTCCAGTACCTCCCGCACGTGCGGGAAGGGGGCGTGGACGTCGCTGTGGCTGGAGTCGCCGTCGTCCCAGACGGCGACGAGCCCGAGGTCCCGTACGGGAGCGAACATCGCGGCCCGGGTGCCGACCACGGCCCGCACGGAGCCCCGGCTGACGGCCAGCCACTCGCGGTAGCGCTTCTCCGGCCCGGACTCGGCGGTGAGCAGCGCGTGCCGCCCTTCGCCGAGCAGGGCGGTGAGCGCCGCGTCGACGCGGGCCGCGGTGCGCCCGTCGGGGACCACGGCGAGGGCGCCGCGTCCGGAGGCGAGGGTGGCGGCCATGGCGCGGGCCAGCTCGTCGGCCCAGCCGGGGCCGGGCAGGGCCGTCCAGACGGCGCGCGGGGTACCGCCGCCCGCCAGGGCCCGCAGAAAGCCGGGGCCGGCCCCGTACCGCTCCCAGCCGGCGGGCTCGGGTGCGGCGGGCGGGGGCAGCGGTTCGGGGGACGGCTTGGCCTCGGCGCGGGCGCTGCGCGCGGGCAGCGCGAGCTGGAGCACGTCGGCGAGGCTGCCGGCGTACCGGTCGGCGACGGCGCGGGACAGCGCGAGCATGCGGGGGCCGAGCACGACCTCGGGCGAGACGACCTGGGCGAGGGCCGCGAGGGCCCCGTTGTAGTCGGACTCGGCGCGGCGCTCGATGACGAAGCCGTCGATGAGCCCGCCGCCCTCGCGGCGGCCGCCGTGGACCCGGTGGGAGCCGGCCCCGAAGCGGACGCGGACGCGGACACCGGGCTGGGCGGACTCGGAGAGCTCTGCGGGGACCGCGTAGTCGAAGAGCCGGTCGAGGTGGAGGACGCCCTTGTTGACCAGGACGCGGGCCACGGGGAGTTCCTCGGCGACGGCGGCTCCGCGCCAGGTGCGCGGCTTGGCCTTGGGTGCCTTGGCCTTCGCCTCGGCGACCATCTCCCGCATCAGCGCCAGCTGCTCCGGCGGGGAATCATTCGCGCTGCTCACACCGCATTCTTACCAAACGCCACCGACAGCGGCGGGCAGGGTGCGGGCGGCCCTCCCGGGATTGTGGGCGGGCCCTCCCGAGATCTGGTCGGGCGGCGGCGGTCCTGCGGGTCCTTCAACACGGGGTTCGCACCCCGCTCCAGATGAAGCCGTCGCCCCTCGCACCGGGAGGGCTGCGCCAGCGTATCGGTGCGGCAGCGGCCGCACCAACGGAATACGGCCCCGGACCGTGAGGGTCCGGGGCCGTCCGTGGAGCAAGTGCTGCGCGCGGGTTCTGCGGGTACTGCGGGTACTGCGGGTACTACAGACCGGCGGCGGTGCGCAGGGCGTCGACGCGGTCGGTGCGCTCCCAGGTGAAGTCCGGCAGCTCGCGGCCGAAGTGGCCGTAGGCGGCGGTCTGGGCGTAGATCGGGCGCAGCAGGTCGAGGTCGCGGATGATCGCGGCCGGGCGCAGGTCGAAGACCTGGCCGATGGCGTTCTCGATCTTCTCCACGTCGACCTTGTGCGTGCCGAAGGTCTCCACGAACAGACCGACGGGCTCGGCCTTGCCGATCGCGTACGCGACCTGGACCTCGCAGCGCGAGGCCAGACCGGCGGCGACCACGTTCTTGGCGACCCAGCGCATGGCGTACGCGGCGGAGCGGTCGACCTTGGACGGGTCCTTGCCCGAGAAGGCGCCGCCACCGTGACGGGCCATGCCGCCGTAGGTGTCGATGATGATCTTGCGGCCGGTCAGGCCGGCGTCACCCATCGGGCCGCCGATCTCGAAGCGGCCGGTCGGGTTGACCAGCAGCCGGTAGCCCTCGGTGTCGAGCTTGATGCCGTCCTCGACGAGCCGGCTCAGCACGTGCTCGACGACGAACTCGCGGATGTCCGGGGCGAGCAGCGAGTCCAGGTCGATGTCCGCGGCATGCTGCGAGGACACGACGACCGTGTCGAGACGGACGGCCTTGTCACCGTCGTACTCGATGGTCACCTGGGTCTTGCCGTCGGGACGCAGGTACGGGATGGTCCCGTTCTTGCGGACCTCGGACAGCCGCTTCGAAAGACGGTGCGCGATGTGGATCGGAAGCGGCATGAGCTCGGGCGTCTCGTCGCAGGCGTAGCCGAACATCAGGCCCTGGTCGCCGGCACCCTGCTTGTCGAGCTCGTCCTCATCGCCCTCGACCCGCTTCTCGTACGCGGTGTCGACGCCCTGCGCGATGTCCGGGGACTGCGCGCCGATGGACACCGACACGCCACAGGAAGCACCGTCGAAGCCCTTCTTCGAGGAGTCGTAGCCGATCTCGAGGATCTTGTCTCGGACGAGCTGCGCGATCGGCGCGTACGCCTTCGTCGTCACCTCTCCCGCGATGTGGACGAGACCGGTGGTGATGAGGGTCTCCACGGCGACGCGCGAGGTCGGGTCCTCGGTGAGGAGCGCGTCGAGGATGGTGTCGCTGATCTGGTCAGCGATCTTGTCGGGGTGACCCTCGGTCACAGACTCCGAGGTGAACAGGCGAC
This sequence comes from Streptomyces sp. NPDC058401, assembly GCF_042722885.1. Classification (NCBI taxonomy): domain Bacteria; kingdom Bacillati; phylum Actinomycetota; class Actinomycetes; order Kitasatosporales; family Streptomycetaceae; genus Streptomyces; species Streptomyces sp. NPDC058401. The sequence goes on along the minus strand of NZ_JBHXKA010000158.1, from coordinate 5,119 downwards.
GGGACACAACGCTCCCTGGGGTTGCAGCGGCTGCTGGCTGAAATATTGGTGGAACCACATCGGAGGCTGCGCCCGATCACGTTCCGGCTGCAGTTTATCGGTCGCCACCGTTCGCCGGACCACCCGTCTCGCCCTATGGGAGCCGTGTGACCTGCGACACTCCATTCTTACTCAAGGAACACCCTGCGGAAAGGGCCTCCGCTCAGGCGCGTCGCGCGCCGAGCCGGGGTGCCACCTGATCCCAAATCACGTCCGCCAGCGATTCCTTCGGACCGTAGGGGACGGCCAGCTCGCTTCCGTCGGAGGACAGGATGACCGCCTCGTTCTCCTCGGAACCGAAGGTCTTGGCCTCGCCCACCTCGTTGACGACGAGAAGGTCACATCCCTTGCGGAGGAGCTTGCTCCGCCCGTTGGCGAGTACGTCGTCGGTCTCAGCGGCGAATCCGACCACGACCTGGCCCTCCCGGGCGCGGTCGGCGGAAATCTCCGCGAGAATGTCCGGATTCCGTACGAGGGTGACCGGTGCGGGCTCCTGGCCGTCCTTCTTCTTGATCTTCCCGCCCGCGTACTCGGCCGGCCGGAAGTCGGCCACGGCGGCGGCCATCACCACCGCGTCGGCGTCCGCGGCGGCCTTCAGCACGGCCTCGCGCAGCTGCAGCGCCGTCCCGACCCGTACGAGGTCCACCCCGGCCGGGTCGGCGAGCGCGGTGTTGGCGGAGACCAGGGTGACCCGGGCCCCGCGGGCGACGGCGGTACGGGCGAGGGCGTACCCCTGCTTGCCGGAGGAGCGGTTGCCGAGGAAGCGGACCGGGTCCAGCGGTTCGCGCGTGCCGCCCGCGCTGATCACCACGTGCCGGCCGGCGAGGTCGGGCTCGGCCACCCCGCGGGCCAGGACCCTCCTGCACACCTCGAAGATCTCCTCGGGGTCGGGCAGCCGCCCCTTGCCGGTGTCCTTGCCGGTGAGCCGGCCGACGGCAGGCTCGATGACGACGGCGCCGCGCCGGCGCAGCGTGGCCACGTTCTCCCGGGTGGCCGGGTGCTCCCACATCTCGGTGTGCATCGCGGGTGCGAACACCACCGGGCAGCGTGCGGTGAGCAGGGTGTTGGTGAGCAGGTCGTCGGCCAGGCCGTGGGCGGCTTTGGCGAGCATGTCGGCGGTGGCCGGGGCGACGACCACGAGGTCGGCGGACTGCCCGATGCGCACGTGCGGCACCTCGTGGACGCTCTCCCAGACCCCGGTGGAGGCCGGGTTCCCCGAGAGGGCGGCCCAGGTGGCCTCCCCGACGAAGTTCAGCGAAGCCGCCGTCGGCACCACGCGCACCTCGTGTCCGGACTCGGTCAGCCGGCGCAGCAGCTCGCACGCCTTGTAAGCGGCGATCCCGCCGCTGACTCCGAGCACGACCTTCGGCTTACCCACCACACACGCCCCTTCGACGGACTGCGACGACACCTGCGACGACACCTCTATGACACACCACAGGCCCGGCAGATGTTCTGCCGGGCCTGTGGTGAAAGGAAAACTCGTGCCTTACTGAGCCGGGGCCTCGATGGCCTCGGAGGTCAGCAGACCCGCGTTGATCTCGCGCAGCGCGATCGAAAGCGGCTTCTCGTGGACGTGGGTGTCCACCAGCGGGCCGACGTACTCGAGCAGGCCCTCGCCGAGCTGCGAGTAGTACGCATTGATCTGACGGGCACGCTTGGCCGCGTAGATCACGAGGCTGTACTTCGAGTCCGTGGCCTCGAGCAGCTCGTCGATCGGCGGGTTGATGATGCCCTCGGGCGCAGTAATGGAAGAGGACACGCTCTACCTTCCGAAGATGGGGTAATACCTAGAAGTGTCGATTTCCGACCGTCCGGACCGGTTGAACACCGGTCAACGATCAGACGACATTCATCAAGGCTAGCAGCTCGCGCGCGACGTCCTCGACCGAGGTGTTGACCAGGGTGGTGTCGAACTCGGATTCGGCAGCCAGTTCGATCTTGGCGGCGCCTAGCCTGCGCTCGACGACCTCCGCGGTTTCGGTGCCCCGGCCGGTGAGCCGGCGGACCAGTTCGTCCCAGCTCGGAGGAGCCAGGAAGACCAGCTGAGCCTCGGACATGGACTCGCGTACGAGCCGTGCGCCCTGGAGATCGATCTCCAGCAGGACCGGCTCGCCGTTCTCCAGGCGTTCCAGTACTGCGCCGCGCGGTGTGCCGTAGCGGTTGCCCGCGAATTCGGCCCACTCCAGCAGCTCGCCATTGGCGATCAGCTTGTCGAACTCGTCGTCGTTGACGAAGAAGTAGTGGACTCCGTGTCGCTCACCGGGCCGCGGCTTGCGGGTGGTGGCCGACACCGAGAGCCAGACCTCGGGGTGGACCTTGCGCATATGCGCGACGACCGTGCTCTTGCCGACCCCCGAGGGGCCGGAGAGCACGGTCAGCCGCGGACGAACCTCTGCTGCCATAGAGCGATTATCCAGGTTCTCGGGACTGCCTGAGAACGCCGGGAGAACTTCGGACGACGCCTTAGGCGGCGTTACCGCCGAACTCGCGCTCCAGAGAGGCGATCTGGTTGGAACCGAGACCTCGGACACGCCGGGACTCGGAGATGCCGAGGCGCTCCATGAGCTGCTTGGCGCGCACCTTGCCGACGCCAGGCAGGGACTCCAGGAGAGCGGAAACCTTCATCTTGCCGATGACGTCGTTCTCCTGCCCCAGCTTGATGACGTCGTGCAGGGAGGCGCCGGAGTGCTTGAGTCGATTCTTCACCTCGGCCCGCTCCCGGCGAGCCGCGGCGGCCTTTTCGAGCGCTGCTGCGCGCTGTTCAGGGGTAAGGGGCGGAAGAGCCACGCCTACGTCACCTCGGATGTCGAACTGTCGGATACGGACCAGTGGAATGCCGGAAGGCATCACACCAGGCGAGTGCCCGAACAGCGGTGGTGCTCGATCGCTGCTCGTTCACTCTGCTCGGAGACTAGCGGCCATGACCGCTCCAGTCAGCGAGAACGGACGAAAAGTCCTGGTCAGCCTCCACTGAACCGTACATCACGGACAAACCACCCCGGATTTGTCCGGTGAAGGACGTTCGAATTTCGTCAGAGAGTGCGATGAGCGAGCCCGACGGCGTCCTCGAACGCCCCGATCCCGCGTACGGCGAGTGCCGCGCGCAGGTCGTCGCGGATCCTCAGGGGCGCCGACGGATCGTTGAACAGGGCGGTCCCCACCGCCACGCCCGAAGCACCGGCGAGGACGAATTCGAGCGCGTCCCGGCCGGAGGCGATCCCACCCATCCCGAGCAGGGGAACCCGCCGCACGGCGCCGGCCAGCATGGCCCCGTAGACCTGGAAGACGCAGCGGACGGCGACGGGCCTGATCGCCGGGCCGGAGAGCCCTCCCGTGACCCCGGCGAGGGCCGGGCGCAGGGTGTCGGTGTCGATGGCCATCCCGAGGACGGTGTTGATCATCGAGAGCCCGTCGGCGCCCGCCTCCGTGCACGCGGCCGCGATGTCGGTGATCCGCGTCACATCCGGGGTCAGCTTGGCGTAGACGGGCAAGGCGGGGTCGGCCGCGGCCTTGACCGCCTCGACCACCTCGAAGGAGGCGTCGGCGTCGCACGCGAAGACGAGACCGCGGTTCGCGACGTTGGGGCAGGAGATGTTGGCCTCGATGCCGACCACGCCCGGCTGCCCGGTCAGCCGGGCGGCCGCCTCCGCGAACTCCTCCGTCCGCTCCCCCGCGACCGATACGAGCACCCGTGCCCCGCGCTCGGCCAGCCAGGGCAGCTCGTGCTCGACGAAGTGGTCGATGCCGGAGCCCTGGAGCCCGATGGAGTTCAGCATCCCGCTGGGGGTCTCGGCCATCCGCGGCGTGGCCCGGCCGGAGCGGACGTACGGCATCACGGTCTTCGTGGTGATGGTGCCGAGCTCGTGCAGGGGGGTGAAGCGGTGCAGCTCGCGGCCGTAGCCGGCGCAGCCGGAGGCGGTGGAGACGGGGTTGGGCAGGGTGACACGGGCGCCGAGGGGCGCGGACATGTCGACGTCTTCGGGGTTCAGGGGGATCACCGGTGACTCGCCTTCGGGGTCATGGCGGCCGCGCCTTCGAGATCGTCGGGCAGGGTTCCGGCGTCGTCCCAGCGGACGGTGGTGCCGTCGAAAACGGGGCCGGATGTGCAGGAGCGAAGGAAACGGGTGACGCCGTCGGGGCCCGTGACGGGCAGGACGCAGCTCATGCAGATCCCGATCCCGCAGGCCATGGCCTCCTCGACGGCGGTGTGGCTGGCGGCTCCGGCGGCGGTGGCGATCTCCGTGACGGCCTTGAGCATGCCCATCGGACCGCAGGAGTGGACCTCGGTGGCGCCGATCCCGGTGATGGCCTCCAGCAGGGGTCCCGTGACCCGGCCCCGGCGGCCGGCCGACCCGTCGTCGGTCACCACGTACACGTGCTCGGCGAGGGCCTTGGCCCGCTCGACCCCGAACAGCCGGTCGGCGGTGGACGCCCCGAGCACGAAGGCGACCCGGCCGCCGCGGCCGAGGATCTCCTCGGCGAGGGCGAACATCGGGGCGCTGCCGTAGCCGCCGGCGACGAGGACCGCGCCGACCGGGCCGTCGGGGAGCGGGAAGGGGGTGCCGAGCGGGGCGATGAGGTCGACGGTGTCGCCGGGGCGGTGCGCGGCCAGCGCCCTGGTCCCGCGGCCGGCCTCGGCGAAGACGAACTCGACGGTGCCCTGGTCCGGGTCGGCGCGGTGGATGGAGAACGCGCGGCGCAGCAGTGTGCTGGAGTCCCGGCCGCCGATGGCGAGGGCGCCGAAGTGGCCGGGGCGCACGCCGGTGACGCCGGGGGCGTCGAGGACCAGGTGGTGGTAGGCCCCGACGGGGTCGATGCGGCGGATGGTGGCGGCGGTCTGTACTGGGGGCACGCGGGGCGCTCCGTCCGGGGTAGGGGGCCTCACCCCCCACCCCATGATCGCGCGCCCCCGCTCCCGAATCACCGGTCCGAAGCCCCGACCCTCCGGGCCCTACGCCCCGCCCCCGTTCTCCCGCTGCGACCCTTGCCGCTTCGCGGGTGGAGTCCCCTACCCGCCCTTCCACCGTTCCCAGGGCTCCGCCCTGACCCGCTCCTCAAACGCCGGAGGGGCTGGAAT
>NZ_JBHXKA010000157.1:0-17210 GCF_042722885.1 Streptomyces sp. NPDC058401 | reverse complement strand
GCCCCGCCTCGCCCCCGCCGCCGGGGGGGGGGGGGGCCGAGTGCGGGCCGGCCACGTGGGACGCGCTGACTCTGAGCGCGCCCGGCGCGCCCCCCCGCCGCCCCGCGCCCCCCCCGCGGCGCGCGCCACATTCCCCGTCCCCGCCGCGGTGTACGAGCTGGCCGCCGCCGAGCTGCGGGGCGCCGAGGCCCTGGACGCCATGTCCCGCGCCGGCGACCGCCTCCTCGCCGAGGAACACCACCCGCTGATGCGGCTCCAGGCCGTCGCCGCGGCCGCCTCCCTGGACGACCGCCCCTTCGCCGCCGTCGTCCGCCGCTCCTGGTCCGACCTGTGGGACCTGGTCCACGCCCGCTCCGGAGCCGCCCCGAACGAAGTCACGGCCTTCTTCGCCCACGAAGCCCTGGCCACCACGAAAGCCGCCATCACCCCGCCGCCCCCGCACTAGGCCGTCTCTTTCGGATCTTGCCGCCCCCAGCCACCCGAGACCCTCGTCACCCCGGCCCCGACGCCCGCGTCCACATCCCGGGTACGACGAAAGAGCCCCCGCTCCGGATTTCTCCGGAGCGGGGGCTCTTCGATCTGTGCGCGAGGGGGGATTTGAACCCCCACGTCCCGAAGGACACTGGCACCTGAAGCCAGCGCGTCTGCCGTTCCGCCACTCGCGCAAAGTGACTACCAGCGGTTCTTCCCTTGCGGGCCGTTCCCCTGGCGACATCGGAACATTAGCACGTCGCAGGGGCTGGATTCACATCGCTTTTCGTGCTCTCCCGGCACCCTCCGACGACCGCCCCTCCCGCACTCGGCCGCCGGTGCGGGACACTGTCCTCGGGGCGCCCCTACGATCGCTTGTGAGGACCAACACTCATGCGCACGTGACCGATGGGGAACCACCCGAATCCGCCACGCGTGGATACGATCAGTAAGCAGTACAGGGCGACAACGACGGAGGAGGTGCCCCATGGGAGTCCTGAAGCGGTTCGAGCAGCGACTCGAAGGTCTGGTGAACGGCACCTTCGCCAAGGTGTTCAAGTCCGAGGTCCAGCCGGTGGAGATCGCCGGCGCCCTCCAGCGGGAGTGCGACAACAACGCCACCATCTGGAACCGCGAGCGGACCGTCGTCCCCAACGACTTCATCGTGGAGCTGAGCACGGGCGACTACGAGCGCCTGAGCCCCTACTCGGGCCAGCTCGGCGACGAGCTCGCGGGCCTCGTCCGCGACTACGCCAAGCAGCAGCGCTACAGCTTCATGGGCCCCATCAAGGTCCAGCTGGAGAAGGCCGACGACCTGGACACCGGGCTCTACCGGGTCCGCAGCCGCACGCTCGCCGCCAGCACCTCCCAGTCCCCCGGCCAGCCCGGCCAGGGCCAGGGACAGGGCCACCAGGCCCCCCCGGCCCAGCCCGGCGGCTACGGGTACCCCCCGGCCTCCGCGCCGCCGATGCCCGCAGGACCGCCCCCGGGCGGCCCCGGCGCACGCCGGCCGAACCCCGGGACACCGGGCGGACCGGCCCCCGTACCTTCCGGCGGCGCCGTCCGGCGCCACTGGATCGAGATCAACGGCACCCGCCACCAGATCTCGCGCCCTACGCTCGTACTCGGCCGGAGCACCGAGGCCGATGTGCGGATCGACGACCCCGGCGTATCGCGCCGGCACTGTGAGATCCGGACCGGAACGCCCTCGACGATCCAGGATCTCGGGTCCACCAACGGCATCGTGGTGGACGGGCAGCACACCACCCGCGCTACGCTCCGCGACGGTTCGCGGATCGTCGTGGGCAGCACCACCATCATTTACCGGCAAGCCGAAGGGTGAAGCGGGGGCAATGTCAGAGCTGACCCTGACGGTCATGCGGTTGGGTTTCCTGGCCGTTCTGTGGCTGTTCGTCATCGTGGCCGTTCAGGTCATCCGCAGCGATCTCTTCGGTACGAGAGTGACGCAGCGCGGTTCCCGACGCGGCGGGGGCGCTTCCGGCGCCCCCGCGCAGCAGCAGGGCCGCCAGGCCGCTGCTCCACCGCAGCAGCGCCAGCGCCGCGGTGCGCCGACCAAACTCGTCGTCTCCGAGGGCACCCTCACGGGCACCACGGTGGCCCTCGCGGGCCAGACGATCACCTTGGGCCGGGCCCACGACTCCACGATCGTGCTGGACGACGACTACGCCTCCAGCAGGCATGCCAGGATCTACCCCGACCGTGACGGTCAGTGGATCGTCGAGGATCTCGGGTCCACCAACGGCACGTATCTCGACCGGACCCGGCTGACCACCCCGACGCCCATTCCGCCGGGCGCCCCGATCCGCATCGGCAAGACCGTCATCGAGCTGCGGAAGTAGTACGAGAATGAGCGAGCGGAGCGAGCGAGCCGCAGCGGTCCGTCCCACCGGGGACACGGACCCGAGCGCGCTCCAGGCCGGAGGGTGGGCAGTGTGGCTCGAGACCGGTTGTACCCCGAGGCAGCATCAGCGTCGACAGGGCAGGTGCGCATGAGTCTGTCCCTGCGGTTCGCCGCCGGATCGCACAAGGGCATGATCCGGGAGGGCAACGAGGACTCCGGCTACGCCGGTCCCCGCCTCCTCGCGATCGCCGACGGCATGGGCGGCCAGGCCGCCGGCGAGGTCGCCAGCTCCGAGGTGATCTCCGCCCTCGTGCAGCTCGACGACGACGTCCCGGGCTCCGACATGCTCACCGCGCTCAGCACCGCGGTGCAGCGCGCCAACGACCAGTTGCGCGTCATGGTCGAGGAGGACCCCCAGCTGGAGGGCATGGGCACCACGCTCACCGCCCTGCTCTGGACGGGCCAGCGCCTCGGCCTGGTCCACGTCGGCGACTCCCGCGCCTACCTGCTCCGCGACGGCGTCCTCACGCAGATCACCCAGGACCACACCTGGGTGCAGCGCCTCGTCGACGAGGGCCGGATCACCGAAGAGGAAGCCACCACCCACCCGCAGCGCTCCCTGCTGATGCGGGCCCTGGGCAGCGGCGACATCGTGGAGCCCGACCTCTCCATCCGCGAGGTCCGGGTCGGCGACCGCTACCTGATCTGCTCCGACGGGCTCTCCGGCGTGGTCTCCCACCAGACCCTGGAGGAGACCCTCGCCGACTACCACGGCCCCCGCGAGACCGTGGCCTCCCTCATCCAGCTCGCGCTGCGCGGCGGCGGCCCCGACAACATCACCTGCATCGTGGCCGACGTCCTCGACACCGACAGCGGCGACACCCTGGCCGCGCAGGTCAACGACACCCCGGTCGTCGTCGGCGCGGTCGCCGAGAACCAGCACCACCAGCTCTTCGACGGCGGCAACGCCATGCAGACGCCGGCCGGCCGCGCCTCCGGGCTCGGCCGCCAGAGTCCCCCGCCCGCCGGCGCCTTCGGCCCTCCCGGCAGCGGCGAGGCCCCCGGCTACGGCGGTTACGGCGCCCAGGGACAGGGCGGCGGAGCCGACGCGTACGGCAGCTTCGGCGAACCCGACCCGTACGAAGGGGACTCCGGGTACGAGGACACGTACGACCACCCCCGCAGGCGCCGCGCCAAGGGCCGCAAGTGGACGACGCGCACGCTGACGCTGCTCGTGGTCCTCGGTGTCATCGGCGGCGGCCTGTACGCGGGCTACCGCTGGACCCAGACTCAGTTCTACGTCGGGGTCAAGGACGAGCACGTCGCGCTCTTCCGCGGGATCAGCCAGAAGCTGGGGCCGCTGGAGCTCTCCAAGGTGGAGACCGACCGCCCCGACATCGAACTGAAGTACCTGCCGCCCTTCAAGCGCAAGCAGGTCGTGGAGACGATCAGCGAGAGCAGCCTTGACGGCGCGCGCACGAAGATCGACGATCTCGGCACCCAGACCTCCGCGTGCAAGAAGGACGAGGAGCGGCGTGCCGCCGAGGCCGCGGGCAACCAAACACCCGGCCCCGAGCTGACTGCCGCCGAGCAGCAGGTCGTCGGCCTGTGCGAGAAGCAGTAGACATACGCGGGCACAGGGGGCCCGCCACACCATGAGCGTTGTCACCAACACGACCACCATCGGCGCCATCGAGGCGCCGAGCCGGCGGAACACCGAGCTCCTGCTGCTCGCCTTCGCCGTGGTCATCCCGATCTTCGCCTACGCCAACGCGGGCCTGTCGCTCCACGGGAAGCTGCCCCCGGGCATGCTCACCTACGGGCTCGGCCTCGGCGTCCTGGCGGGCATCGCGCACTTCGTCGTCCGGCGCTACGCCAAGTACGCCGACCCGCTGCTGCTGCCGATCGCCACGCTCCTCAACGGGCTCGGCCTCGTCCTGATCTGGCGCCTGGACCAGTCCGAGCGCCTCCAGAACCTGGCGAAGCGCTCCTTCGGCACCTTCTCCGAGTCCGCGCCCCGGCAGATGATGTACACGGCGCTCGCCATCGCCCTGTTCGCCGGCGTGCTGCTGGTCCTCAAGGACCACCGCGTGCTCCAGCGGTTCACGTACATCTCCATGGCCGCCTCGCTCGTGCTGCTGATCCTGCCCGTGATCCCGGGTCTGGGAGCCGACGTCTTCGGCGCCAAGATCTGGATCAGCGTCGGCGGGTTCTCCATCCAGCCCGGCGAGTTCGCGAAGATCGTCATCGCCGTCTTCTTCGCCGGCTACCTCATGGTCAAGCGCGACGCCCTCGCACTCGCCAGCCGCCGCTTCATGGGCCTCTACCTGCCGCGCGGCCGCGACCTCGGCCCGATCCTGATGATCTGGGCGATGAGCCTGCTCGTCCTGGTCTTCGAGAACGACCTCGGCACCTCGCTGCTCTTCTTCGGCATGTTCGTGATCATGCTGTACGTGGCCACCGAGCGGACGAGCTGGATCGTCATCGGCCTGCTCATGAGCGTGGGCGGAGCCACCGTCGTCGGCGCCACCGCCAGCCACGTCAAGGCCCGCGTCACCGCCTGGCTCGACCCCTTCGCCTGCTACACCAAGTCCGGCGCCTGCGAGCAGGTCGGCCAGTCGATCATGAGCTTCGGCTCCGGCGGAGTGCTCGGCACCGGCTGGGGACAGGGCAACTCCGACCTCATCGGCTTCGCCGCCAACTCCGACTTCATCTTCTCCACCGTCGGCGAAGAGCTCGGGCTCGCCGGGGTCATGGCCTTCCTCCTGCTCTACGGCCTGATCATCGAGCGGGGCGTGCGCACCGCCCTCGCCGCCCGCGACCCCTTCGGCAAGCTCTTCGCGATCGGCCTCTCCGGCGCCTTCGCCCTCCAGATCTTCGTGGTCGCCGGCGGAGTCATGGGCCTCATCCCCCTGACCGGCATGACCATGCCCTTCCTCGCGTCCGGCGGCTCGTCCGTCCTCGCGAACTGGATCCTCATCGCCATCCTCATCCGGATCAGCGACACCGCACGCCGCCCTGCCCCGGCCCCGGCACCGTCCCCCGACTCCGAGATGACCCAGGTGGTCCGCCCGTCATGAACAAGCCCCTGCGCCGCATCTCGATCTTCTGCGGGCTGCTCGTCCTGGCACTGCTCGTGCGGACCAACTGGCTCCAGTACGTCAAGGCCGAAGAGCTGAGCACCCGCAAGGAGAACCGCCGGGTCCAGATCGCCCAGTACGCCACCGAGCGCGGCAACATCATCGTCGAGGGCAAGCCGGTCACCGGCTCCGCCGTCACCGACGGCAGCGACTACAAGTTCAAGCGGACCTACGAGAACGGCCCGCTCTGGGCCCCCGTCACCGGCTACGCCTCGCAGGCCTTCGGCTCCACCCAGCTCGAATCCCTCGAGGACGGCATCCTCACCGGCAACGACGACCGGCTCTTCTTCGACCGCACCATCGGCATGTTCACCGGCGAGAAGAAGGCCGGCGGCAACGTCGTCACGACGCTGAACGCCGCCGCGCAGGAGGCCGCGTTCAAGCAGCTCGGCTCCAAGAAGGGCGCCGTCGCCGCGATCGACCCGCGCACCGGGGCCATCCTCGCCCTGGTCAGCACCCCCTCGTACGACCCCACCTCCTTCGCCGGCAACTCCAAGACCGACGAGAAGGCCTGGGTCGAGCTCAAGGACAGCGAGGACAAGAAGCTGGTCAACCGCGCCCTGCGCGAGACCTACCCGCCCGGCTCCACCTTCAAGGTGGTCACCGCGGCCGCCGCCCTGGAGAACGGCGTCGTCACGGACATCAACGCGCCGACCGACACCGAGGACCCGTACATCCTGCCGGGCACCAAGACCGAGATGGTCAACCACGCCCCGAACTGCGGCAAGGCCACCCTCAACTACGCCCTCCAGGTCTCCTGCAACTCCGTCTTCGCCAACATGGGCAACAAGGTGGGGCGGGACAACATGGTGAAGACCGCCGAGAAGTTCGGCTTCAACAACGACAAGATCGACACCCCGGTCCGCGCCTTCGCCAGCGTCTACGACAAGACCATGGGCAAGGACGGCAACGCCCTCAGCTCCATCGGCCAGTTCAACACCGCGGCCACCCCGCTCCAGATGGCCATGGTCACCGCCGCCATCGCCAACAACGGCAAGCTGATGAAGCCGTACATGGTCGACCAGCTGCAGTCGCCCAACGTCGACGTCATCGAGAAGCACGAACCGCAGGAAATGAGCCGGCCCCTCTCCCCCCAGAACGCGGAGAAGATCCGGGCCATGATGGTCAACGTCGTCGAGAAGGGCACCGGCACCACCGCCCAGATCAAGGGCACCGTCGTCGGCGGCAAGACCGGCACCGCCCAGCACGGCGAGGGCAACAAGAAGCGCCCGTACGCCTGGTTCATCTCCTACGCCCAGAACCCCGACGGCAGCTCGCCGGTCGCCGTCGCCGTCGTCATCGAGGACAGCAGCGCCGACCGCGAGGACATCTCCGGCGCCGGCCTCGCCGCCCCCGTGGCCAGGGCCGTCATGCAGGCCGTCCTCAAGAGCAACAAGGGGTGACGGGCGGGGCCGAGCGCCACGCGAGAGCCGCAAGGGGCACACAGATGTGATCCGGGTCACCGTTCCCGCCCGGATCCGAGCGTACGGTACCGGTCCGGTATCAGCCTGTGGTCACGAACCGATCACCGACGATCGGCCGGTAGCCTTTGCGCGAACAGCACACCGCCGGACCACACACGGGTGCGGTCGGGACTGACGGAGAGGGCTGCACGTTATGGAAGAGCCGCGTCGCCTCGGCGGCCGGTACGAGCTGAGCCACGTGCTCGGCCGTGGTGGCATGGCCGAGGTCTACCTCGCCCACGACACCCGGCTCGGCCGTACCGTCGCCGTCAAGACCCTGCGCGCCGATCTCGCCCGCGACCCGTCCTTCCAGGCCAGGTTCCGCCGCGAGGCCCAGTCGGCCGCGTCGCTGAACCACCCGGCGATCGTCGCCGTGTACGACACCGGCGAGGACTACGTCGACAACATCTCCATCCCGTACATCGTGATGGAGTACGTCGACGGCTCGACCCTGCGCGAGCTCCTGCACTCCGGCCGCAAGCTGCTGCCCGAGCGCACCCTGGAGATGTGCATCGGCATCCTCCAGGCGCTGGAGTACTCGCACCGCGCCGGCATCGTGCACCGCGACATCAAGCCCGCCAACGTCATGCTGACCCGCTCCGGCCAGGTCAAGGTCATGGACTTCGGCATCGCCCGCGCCATGGGCGACTCCGGCATGACCATGACGCAGACCGCCGCCGTCATCGGCACCGCCCAGTACCTCTCCCCGGAGCAGGCCCGCGGCGAGCAGGTCGACGCGCGCTCCGACCTCTACTCGGCCGGCTGCCTGCTGTACGAGCTCCTCGCCGTCCGGCCGCCGTTCATCGGCGACTCCCCGGTCGCCGTCGCCTACCAGCACGTACGGGAAGAGCCCCAGCCCCCGTCGAACTTCGACTCCGAGATCACGCCCGAGATGGACGCGATCGTGTTGAAGGCTCTGGTCAAGGACGCCGACTACCGCTACCAGTCCGCCGACGAGATGCGCGCCGACATCGAGGCCTGCCTCGACGGCCAGCCCGTCGCCGCCACCGCCTCCATGGGCGTCGCCGGCTACGGCTACCCCGACCAGGGCAACGGCTACGGACACCAGGGCTACGACCAGCCCACCACCGCCCTGCGCACCGCCGACCCGAACCAGACCTCCATGCTCCCGCCGATGCCCCCGGGCGACGGCGGCTACGGGAACAACGGCTACCAGGACCCGAACGGCTACGACCAGAGCGGCCGCGGCCGGCGTCCGCAGAAGAAGAGCAAGGCCTCCACGATCCTGCTGGTCACCGCCGGCATCCTCGTGCTGGTCGGCGCGATCCTGATCGGGCGCTCCCTCTTCAGCACCACCGCCGACAACCGCCCCGCGGTCCCCAAGCTCATCGGCGAAACCCTCGAAGCGGCCAAGTCGAACGCCACCAACGTCGGCCTCGTCGTCGAGCAGGAGGGGGAGATGGCCTGCGACGCCGCCCCCAAGGGCAGCGTCTGCGAGCAGAACCCCGCCGAGGGCACCAAGGTCGCCAAGAACTCCGTGGTCAAGGTGAAGGTCTCCACGGGCGCGCCCAAGGTCCTCGTCCCGAACGTCATCAACCTGGCGATCGCCGACGCGGAGAAGGCGCTCCAGGAAAAGGGCTTCCAGATCGAGAAGAAGGTCGTCGAGTCCGAGCGGCCCGCGGGCACCGTCATCGACCAGGCACCGAAGAACGGCGAGGCCGAGAAGGGCTCGACGATCACGGTGACGGTGGCCAAGGAAGTCTCCAAGGTGACCGTCCCGGACCTGACCGGCAAGACCCAGGCCGACGCCTCGAAGGCCCTCCAGGCCCTCAAGCTGAAGCTCGGCAGCGTCACGGAGGTGGACGCGGCCCCCGGCACGGCCCCCAAGACGGTCGTCAGCCAGGACCCCGGCCTCAACAGCCAGGTCGACGTCGGCTCGACGGTCAACATCTCGGTCGCCAAGCCGGTCCAGCAGCTCACGGTCCCGAACGTGGTCGGCAAGACCCTCAACCAGGCCCGGGCCGAGTTCGCCTCGAAGGGCCTGATCCTCGGATCGGTCCTGTCGGGCTCCTCGGACGGCCGCGCGAAGATCCTGAGCACGGACCCGGCCGTCGGCAGCCCGACGACCGCCGGCTCGGTCATCAACGTGACCACGATGCCGGACAACCAGCAGAACGGCGGCAACGACAACGGCGGCGGCGGCTTCATCGGCGGCCTCGGCAACTAGCCCCGCCCCCACCCCGCAGCAACGGCCCCGGCCCCCTCTCCAAGAGAGGGGGCCGGGGCCATTTCGTACGTGTCTTCATATGTACGAAATTCGTTAGCCCGGACGGGGCGGGCAGCAGAGCCCGCCCGGGGAGGGACGGGTCATGATCAACGAATCGGTGCTGCTGGAGTCCCGCACGCTGCGCACGAGCGTCCTGGAGCGGACGCAAGTGCTGGACAAGGTGAAGGCACTGTCCCTGCTGCCGGACGGGCTGCATGTCACGACGGCGATGGTGGCGGCCTATTTTGAGGTCGGTATCAAGACCCTCGAATCTGTGGTGATCGATCACCGAGACGAACTCACGGTCAACGGTTATCAGGTTTTGACAGGTCCAGAACTGACCTCCTTTAAGGAGGTCAGTGGGCTCAACACCCGAGCCGCGGCCATCGCCCTGTGGTCCCGACGAGCGGTGCTGAATGCGGGCATGCTGCTCCGAGACAGCAAAGTCGCACGTCAGGTGCGTACGTACCTCCTCGACGCCGAGACCGAGGTCCGCACACGTCCTGTGGATAACCTTGTCCACAGGGACAGTTGGGGCGAGGTCGACGAGCGGATCGACACCCGCATCACCGACGTGCTCGGCAAGACCGTCGTGCCGATGCTGAACGTCCTGATCGAGACGGCCGGCGAACAGCGGCGAGAGTTGATCTCCCTCCGGGAGGACGTCCAGCAGATCCAGATCAAGCTCGTCGAGCACGATCTCCAGCTCAGCCGCCTCCAGCATGGCCAGGACGTGCGGGCCCTCACCGGAGTCATCGGCACGATCGACGCCATGACCTGGAAGGAGTTCGAGCTGCACGTCGCCGAGCTGCTCCGGCGCGACGGGTGCACCGACGTGGAGGTGTACGGCGGGCACGGCGGCGACCGCGGGGTCGACATCACCGCCCGGACCGCCGACGGGCGGACCGTCGCCGTGCAGTGCAAGAACTTCGCGCCGTTCCGGCACGTGCTCAGCGGCGAGATGCAGAAGTTCCTCGGCTCCTCGAAGGTCCTGCACCGGGCCGACGTGGCCCTCTACGTGGCCACCTGCGCCTTCACCCGGGAGTCCCTCGCCATCGCCGCTCAGGGGGGCGTCACGGCCGTCCACAGGGGGCTTCTGGAGGCCTGGAGCGCCGGAGTACGGCTCCAGGTCTTGCGCTGACTTCGAAGACGGCGCGCCGCCTCAGCGCAGCTCCGCCGGAAGGCTGCGCTTCGCGTCGACCTTTTCCGTGCGGACGAGCTCGCCCCACACGATGTAGCGGTACTTCGAGGTGTAGACGGGCGTGCAGGTCGTCAGGGTGATGTAGCGGCCCGGGGCCGTCCTTCCCGACTCCTTGGGGACCGGGCTGATCGCGTCCACGTTGTACTTCGAGGTCTGGCTGAGCTCGGCGAAGACCTTGTACACGTACCAGGTGTCGCGGGTCTCGAAGACGACCGCGTCGCCGTTCTTCAGCTTGTCGATGTTGTGGAACTTGGCCCCGTGCCCGTCGCGGTGGGCCGCCAGCGTGAAGTTGCCGCCGGCCGGGTCCCACGGCAGGGCCGATTTCACCGGCTCCGTGTAGTACCCGGCGACCCCGTCGTTCAGGACCTCCGAGTCGGTGCCCTGCTTGACCAGCACCTCGCCGTTCTTCATCGCCGGCACGTGCAGGAAGCCGACCCCGCCCCGGGTGTCCAGCGCCCCCGGTGCCGCGGCCGTCTGCGAGGGCGGCGCCTTGTCCCACTGCTCGCGCACCGCATCCCCGCGCGCGGAGGCGTCCCGGTCCGCGAGGACGTTCGTCCACCACAGCGAGTACGCCACGAACAGCCCGAGCACCAGGCCCACCGTGATCAGGAGCTCGCCCAGCAGGCTCAGGAACCCCGCGAGGGCGCTGCGGCGCGGGGGCGGTGCGACACGTGACACTGCGGATCCTCTACGGGCTGGTCAGCTCGGGCGGAGCACCCTGGCTG
This sequence comes from Streptomyces sp. NPDC058401, assembly GCF_042722885.1. Lineage (NCBI taxonomy): Bacteria > Bacillati > Actinomycetota > Actinomycetes > Kitasatosporales > Streptomycetaceae > Streptomyces > Streptomyces sp. NPDC058401. The sequence goes on along the minus strand of NZ_JBHXKA010000157.1, from coordinate 6,122 downwards.
CGGGGGCGTTCACCGGTCATCCTGCCCCATACGATCATCCGGTAGGTGCTGGTGAACTCCGGGGTGCAGGTGGTCAGCGTGATGTACCGGCCCGGGGAAGTGAAGCCCGATCCGACGGGCACCGGCTTGATGACCGACACGTTCGACGGCGGGGTCTGCGCGAGCTGCGAGGTCATCTCGTACGTGTAGTACGCGTCCCGCGTCTCCACCACGATCTTGTCCCCGGGCACCAGCCGGTTGATGTAGCGGAACGGTTCGCCGTGGGTGTTGCGGTGGCCCGCCAGCGCGAAGTTGCCCTGGGGATCGGCCGGCATCCCGGTGGTGAGCGGCCCGTCGCCGTAGTGGCCGACCATGCCCTTGTCGAGCACCTTCGCCTTGCTCGTCCCCTCGGCGACGGGCACCTTCACGTCGAGCTTCGGGATGTAGAGGATCGCGAAGCCCTGGCCCGGCTCGAACGCCGCCACGGGCGGGGCGGCCGCCCCCGCCGGATCGCGGTCCCAGTTCTGGAGCAGGGAGCCGGCGGCGTCGTCGGCCGTCCGGCCCGCCAGGAAGTTCGTGTACCAGAGCTGGTAGCCGACGAAGAGGAGCATCACCAGGCCCAGCGTGATGAACAGCTCCCCGGCGAGCCTGCTGACGACCACGACCGGCCCGCCCGAGGCCGGCCGCCTGCGCCGCCGGCCCCTGCCCTGGCTCCGGCCCCTGCCCCGGCCCCGCGCACGCGTGCGCTTCTCGGCCTCCTGGGCCGCCCTGCGTCGCGCTGCCCGGCCCTCGGTGGGCGCGGACGGCGCGAGCGCCGTCACGCGACGGCCTTGCCCACCACCGGGGCGAGCCCCACCGAGCGCTGCACCGCGCCCGCGTCACCGCAGCGCACCAGCCAGTTCGCGAGCATCCGGTGACCCCACTCGGTCAGCACGGACTCGGGGTGGAACTGCACTCCCTCGACGTCGTGCTCGCGGTGGCGCAGGCCCATGATGATCCCGTCCTCGGTCCGCGCCGTGACCTCCAGGGTGTCCGGGAGGGTCGGCGGCTCGGCCGCGAGGGAGTGGTAGCGGGTCGCGGTGAAGGGCGAGGGCAGTCCCTCGAAGACGCCCAGGCCCCCGTGGACCACCGGCGAGGTCTTGCCGTGCAGCAGCTCCGGAGCCCGGCCGACCACGCCGCCGTAGGCGACGGCCATCGACTGCATGCCGAGGCAGACGCCGAAGACCGGTACGCCCGTGTCCGCGCAGTGGCGGACCATGTCCACGCAGATGCCGGCCTCTTCCGGCGTGCCCGGGCCCGGGGACAGCAGGACGCCGTCGAAGCCGTCCTGGGCGTGGGCGAGCTCGACCTCGTCGTTGCGCAGCACCTCGCACTCGGCTCCGAGCTGATAGAGGTACTGGACCAGGTTGAAGACAAAGCTGTCGTAATTGTCGACAACCAGAATGCGCGCGCTCACGGAGTCGCTCCCGATCCCTCGTCCACCGTCACATCGTTGAACGGAAGCAGCGGCTCGGCCCACGGGAAGACGTACTGGAACAGCACGAACACCACCGCGAGCACCAGCACGAGGGAGATCGCGACGCGCACCCACGCGTTGCCCGGCAAATGCCGCCAGATCCAGCCGTACATGCCGCTGTGTCCTTTTCGTCCACGATCGTTCAACGCACCGCAGGGGCGGTACGTCCACAGCCTAAAGCCACCCGCCCGGCGCGGAGGGTCACCTTGGCAAACCCTCGGGCGGACCCTGCGCGAGGGTCCGCATACCGGTCAGTTCGCCCCAGACCACGAGCCGGTGGCTGTGCCCCCATTCCGGGTCGCAGGTGGTCAGCGTCAGATACCTGCCGAGCCCGCCGAAGGGCGAGCGGCTCGGCACCGGATCGACCACGCCGACCTCCGTGGGGAGGGTGCGCAGCGCCTCCGCCCGGACGGTGTACGTGTACCAGCCGGTGGCGTCCTTGAGGATCACGAGGTCGTCGGGCCGCAGCTTGGGGATGTCCTTGAAGGGGTCCCCGTACGTGCGCCGGTGGCCGGCCACCGCGAAGTTCCCGGTGCCGCCGAGCCGGGCCGTGCCGGCGTAGTGGCCCAGGCCCTTCTTCAGCAGCTCGGTGCCCGTGCCCTCCAGGACCGGCTTGTTCCAGTCGGGGCCGAAGCGCGGGACGTACATCTCGGCGAAGGCCCGGCCCGGCGGGTACGCGGCGGTCTCGGGGGCGGCCGGGGCCGCCGACGGCGCGGGCTGCGGGGCGGCCGCGGGCGCCGCGGACCAGCGGTCGCGCATGCGGGCCATCTCCCCGTCCATGGCCTGGTCGGCCTTGACCCCGGTCCACAGCAGGACGTAGGCCACGAAGAGCACGATGAGCGAGCCCGCGGTCAGGCACACCTCGCTGAACGTCCGTACCAGCAGGCGCGGTACGTCGACGCTCCGGTCACGGGGTGGCGGGCTCCAGCGGCTTCGCATAGTGGAGGTCCACTGTGCCGGAGTAGCCCGGCAGTGTCAGCGCCTTGTGCTCGTCCACTTTCCAGCCGAGCCCGTACGCGTTCACGTACAGCTGGTAGTTCTGCAGCGCCGGGGAGGCCGCGAGGGCCTTCTTCAGCGCGCCCGGGTCGCCGACGGCCGTCACCTTGTACGGGGGCGAGTACACCCGGCCCTGGAGGATCAGGGTGTTGCCCACGCAGCGCACGGCGCTGGTGGAGATCAGGCGCTGGTCCATCACCTGGATGCCCTCGGCGCCGCCCTGCCAGAGGGCGTTGACCACGGCCTGGAGGTCCTGCTGGTGGATCACCAGGTCGTTGGGCTGCGGCTCGGGCACGTTGGGGATGCGGGCCGTGGCGTTCGGGGGCGCGTCGTTCAGGGTGACCGTCACGGCCTTGCCGGTGAGCTCCTCGGTGCCGGAGGCGGCGCGCAGGGCGGCCAGCTTGGCGTCCTCGGCCCTGGTGCTCCCGTTGTCGCGGTCGGCGAGGGCGTCGACCTGGTCGCGGGCGGCGGCGGTGCTCTTCTCCAGCTCCAGATTGCTCTGGCTGCGCTCGTGGATCAGGTCGGACAGCTTGAGGAGCGAGGCATCCGTCCGGATGTTCGTACCCTTGGAGGTGTTGAAGCTGGTGACGAAGATCAAGCCGGCCAGGGCGAAAACGGCGGCCGTGAGCAGCCGGACCGGTCTGGCACGGCGACGGGGACCCGCGGAGGAGTCGTCGGAATTGCTCAACGTACCCTTCTCCTTCAACGCCACAGGTCCACTACGCTAACGGACGCCCGGGGCAGGCCAGGTCCCCAGCCCATCGACAGGAGAGCCCCTCGTGCCGAAGTCACGTATCCGCAAGAAGGACGACTACACGCCGCCCCCCACGCGGACGCCGCAGTCGATCAAGCTGACGAACCGCAACTGGGTCGCCCCGGTCATGCTGGCGTTCTTCTTGGTCGGTCTGGCATGGATCGTCGTTTTCTATCTGTCCGAGACCCAGCTTCCGGTCGAAGCCCTCGGAAATTGGAACATTGTGGTCGGATTCGGCTTCATTGCGGCAGGATTCGGCGTCTCCACGCAGTGGAAGTAGCCCGGCTCCGCAAGCTCTCCCCATGAGTTATCCACAGCGTCATCCACACCTGAGGAAAAGACAGAAGATCTGTGGATAACTCTGTGGAGAGTTGACGCCGGTGTGATCAGGTGAGTGCCGAAAGTTCGGCGGTCCGGATCACGATCAGGGCTGTGGCCAGCAGGAACACCGCCACACAGGTGCCCCACTGGATGAATGTGCGATTCCGCGCGCCCATGTCCTTCGTGGGCCACAGGAAGCCCGCCGCGACCAGTGCACCGGTGATCAGACCACCGATATGGGCCTGCCAGGACACGTTCAGCCCTGGTGCGAAGGTGAGCACCAGCATGAACACCGCCATGGTGATCAGCGGGCGCATTTCGTACCGCATCCGGCGGGCCAGCACCACGGTGGCGCCGAGCACGCCGAAGACGGCGCCGGAGGCTCCGAGGGTCGGGACGTTCTCCGGGGTCAGCAGGTAGACCACGGCGCTGCCGCCCAGGGCCGACAGCAGGTACACGGCGAGGTACCTGGCACGGCCGAGCGCCTGCTCCAGCGGTCCGCCGATGTACCACAGGGCGAGCATGTTGCCGAAGATGTGCCACAGCTTGACGTGCAGGAAGGCCGAGCTCAGCAGCCGGTAGTACTCGCCGGTGGAGACCCCTTCGACCGGACCGCCCACCTGTTCCCAGTACCGGCCGATCAGCTCCAGCTGGATCGCCATCGCGGGGAAGAGGAAGGTCGCCAGGAAGAAGGCGACGTTGATCCCGATCAGGATCTTGGTGACCAGGTACGGATCGGCGGTGACCACCCCGCCCGCGATCGTGCGCGGAGCGTTGGCCGCGGCCCCGTGGCCCGTTCCCGAGCCGCCACGGACGCACTCGGGGCACTGGAAGCCGACCGAGGCGCTGATCATGCACTCGGGGCAGATGGGCCGCTCACAGCGCGTACAACTGATCCCGGTCTCGCGGTCCGGGTGCCGGTAGCAGCCCGGAATACGGTCGGTGTCCATCGGGCCCCTCGGTCGGCGGAGAACGCGGCGGCGGGACGGCGGATCCGCCCGCGCCCGTCCGGTACGTATCGAGGACGGACGGGCGGGGCCGAAAGGTTCCCCTGCGGTCAGCCGCGCTTCTCGATGACGACCGACTGGATGATCACGTCGTCGAGGGGGCGTTCGGTGCGCGGGTTGGTGGGAGCTGCGGCGATGGCGTCGACGATCTTCTGGCTGGCCTTGCCGGCGATCTCGCCGAAGATGGTGTGCTTGCGCGTCAGCCAGGCGGTGGGGGCGACGGTGATGAAGAACTGCGAGCCGTTGGTGCCCGGGCCGGCGTTCGCCATCGCGAGCAGGTAGGGCTTGGTGAAGGCCAGGTCGGGGTGGAACTCGTCGGCGAACTGGTAGCCGGGGCCGCCGGTGCCGTTGCCCAGCGGGTCGCCGCCCTGGATCATGAACCCGCTGATGACGCGGTGGAAGACGGTGCCGTCGTAGAGCGGGTCCGTGGTCTTCTGGCCGTCCGTGGGCCGCGTCCACTCGCGCTCACCGGTGGCGAGTTCGACGAAGTTCCGCACGGTCTTCGGGGCGAAGTTCGGCAGGAGCTCGATCTCGATGTCCCCGTGGTTCGTCTTCAGGGTGGCGTAGAGCTTCTCGGCCACGGATCTGCCTTCCATAGTCTTCACTGTCGGTTTCAGATCCTCCCATGGAGGGCTGCACCGGACGGAAATCGTCCACTCGTATGCCCTGTCACGCATGCCGGTCGACGGTATGGGAGGCATGATCCGACAAAGGGTGGAAAGGTGAACTGTGTCCGCCACCGAGGAGGAGGATCCCGTGACCCGCAAGGAAAGCGTGCGCCTGGCAGCATCAAGTGCCAGGGATACGGCGCGGCACGCAGCGGAAGTGGTGGCGCCGTACGCGGAATCCGCCAAGCACGCTGCGGTGCATTACGCCCACGAAGCAAATGAGCTGATCGCGCCGAAGGTGTCTTACGCGGCCGGCGAGGCTGCCAAACAAGCCCGCCAGACGTACGGCTGCCACGTACAGCCCCGGATCAAGTCGGCGCGCGCACACGTGCCGCCGAATGTCGACCGGGCGGCGTCCAATGCCGTGAAGCAGACCCGCCTGGCGGCCCGTAGCGCCGTGGACTACACGCAGCCGCGGCTGGAGAGCGCCCTCGCGGCGGCCCAGCCGGTGGCCGAGGAGGCCGCATCCCGGTCGACGGCGGCGCTGGCGGCGCTGCGCGGCCAGGTATCGGCCAAGGAGGTCCAGAAGCTCGTACGGCGCCACGAGCGGCGTGCGCGCTGCGGCCGCCTGTTCAAGGGCGTGGCGGTGGTCGGCGTGCTGGCCGGCGGCGCCTACGCCGCGTGGAAGTGGTGGGACCAGCAGTCGAACCCGGACTGGCTCGTCGAGCCGCCGGCCGCGACCGAGCTGTCGGCCAGGGAGGAGGAGGCTCCGGCCCCCTTCGACGAGGAGCTGGCGGCTAAGGAAGCCGAGGCCAAGGAGCACGTGTCCAGCCTGGAGGCGGAGGCGGAGGCCGCGCAGGAGCGGATCGACGCCGAGGACGCGAAGCGCAAGCACCGCTGAGGAAACGCGCCAAGAGAGCAAGGGAGTGGGGCCCGGATCC